>CAMCWG010000042.1 GCA_945882005.1 Bordetella parapertussis | reverse complement strand
GTACCCGCACTGGAGCCTATCAATGGCCGCTCTATACCGTCCCAGCTGATTTGCTCACGATTGACCTAGGTCGCGTCTACCCCGAGCTTGCTGGTAAGCGTGTGCGTGGCAAGTTAGACGGCAAGCGGGTCGTGCCCTACGACAGCCGCGCCGCGATCGAGGCGGGTCGCCGCCCACCCGCGATTGTGTATGTCAACGATCCGGTCGATAACTTCTTTTTACAGGTGCAGGGCTCTGGGCGCGTGCAGTTGCCAGATGGCAAAACAATCCGCGTCGCGTACGCAGACCATAACGGTCACCCATACGTCTCGATCGGAAAATGGCTGGCTGACAAAGGTGAAATGCCGATTGCGCAGACCTCCATGCAAAGCATACGTGCCTGGGCAAAACGTAATCCCGCTCGCACCCAAGAGATGCTGAACGCTAATCCTGCGATGGTGTTTTTCGCGGAAGAGCCCATCATTGACCCTGAAATCGGTCCCAAAGGTGCTTACGGCATACCTTTGATGGCGCAGCGCTCAATTGCTGTTGATACAAATTTCGTGCCGCTGGGCACCCCTGTGTTTTTGTCGACAACGATGCCAGCTTCCAGTACCGCCTTAAATCGTCTGGTTTTTGCGCAAGATACTGGAACCGCGATTCGTGGCGCAGCACGTACCGATTTTTACTGGGGCTTTGGTACGGCGGCAGGCGAGCTCGCCGGCCGAATGAAGCAGTCCGGTCAGATGTGGGTGCTTTGGCCTAAACAGGCCGGCGCGCCTTCAGCCCGATGAGCAATAGGGCATAACCGCATGAGCGCATCAATCGTCATTTGTGGCAGTGGCATTGTGGGTTTATCCACGGCGTTAGCGTTCGCCCGCAAAGGTGAAGCGGTCACGCTCGTTGGGCCACGACCTGCCGCCCCAACGCTCGCGCAAGATGAGTTTTATCCGCGGGTCTACGCGTTGTCCCCCACCAGTCAGCGTTTCCTCACCTCGATAGGTGTCTGGGACTTGATGGACGCACGACGTTTGACTGCTGTGCAGGCCATGGAAATTCATGGTGACGGCAATGGATTATTGAACCTGAATGCGTGGCAGTCTGCGCAAGCTGAACTGGCCTGGATCGTAGAGTCTTCAGAAATTGAGCGCGTGCTGGTACAGGCAGCTCAAGTGATGGGCTTGCACTGGGTGACTGAAAAATTTGCGTCCTACATGCCTGGTACCTTGACAACAGAGCGCGGCATAACGTTGGCGGCCGAACTGTTCATCGCGGCCGATGGCGCGCAGTCGCCGCTGCGAGCTGCGGCTGGCTTAACAGTAGACAGTCGGCCTTACGGTGCAACGGCGCTGGTGGCTCACTTTGATTGCAGCTTGCCGCACCAAGGCACAGCCTTGCAATGGTTTGGTGCGGACGGTGTCCTCGCTTTATTACCGATGCCCGACACGACGAAGGGTCCACAAGTTTCGATGGTGTGGTCTCTCAAAGACGAGATCGCGCAGTCATTGCAGGCTATGCCTGCTCAAGAGCGTGCGTTGGCCTTACAGACACGACTCGCTGCTGTCACAGCAGGTCGGTTAGGGGCGTTGACCTTGCGCGGCGCTGTACACGCTTTTCCTTTGACGCTTGATCAATCGCCCTTAATCGCTGACCGCCTCGCACTGGCTGGCGATGCCGCTCATCGTGTACATCCTTTGGCAGGGCAAGGACTTAACCTAGGGCTTGGTGACGTGCAAGCACTCGTAGACACCGTCGCAACGCGTGAATCGTTCCGCAGCCCTGGAGACCCAATGGTATTGCGGCGTTATCGCCGACTCCGCGCAGAGCCAGTCCTGGCAATGCGTCTCGTGACAGATGGCTTAGCCCGTTTGTTTGATATTCAACACGCACCTGTCGTTTGGTTGCGCAACATGGGAATGAACCTCGCTGAAAAGTTACCGTTTATCAAGCGGCAACTGATCTCGGGCGCTTCCCGCTAGGAGTAATAATGTTTAAACGTTTTTTCGTGCGTATGTCTTGGGTCGTGGCGTCGTTGTGCGGCACCACTGTGTTTGCACAAGCCATGCCACCAGTTGTTGCAGCAGCTGCTGCGAGCGCCGAGGACGCCAAAACCGCTGCAGTCAAAAAACGGTTTGCGGAGCGGTTCAATAATCCTCCGATCGCCGGTGTACGCTCGACCCCCTATGGTTTGTATGAAGTCCAGCTAGGCTCCGATCTCGTCTACACAGACGAGCAGGTGAACTTCGTGCTGGATGGTACGCTCATCGACGCCAAAACGCGCCGCGACATCACGCGTGAGCGTCAGGACGAGTTAGCCAAGGTGCCGTTTGAACAGCTGCCGTTTGAGCTAGCCTTTAAACAAGTCCGCGGCGATGGCTCGCGCAAGCTCGCTATTTTTGAAGACCCAAATTGTGGCTACTGCAAAAGTCTGCGTAAGTCGCTGGGTGAAATCGACAACCTGACTGTGTACACCTTCCCCTATCCGATTCTGTCACCTGACTCGACGCAAAAGGTTAAGAATATCTGGTGCGCAAAGGATAGGGGTGAAACCTGGGACGCCTGGATGTTAAAAGGCGTAGTCCCGCCAACAGTTGACTGCGAGGTTCCTGTTGATAAGATGGTGGCGCTCGGACAAAAGCTAATGGTGCGAGGGACGCCTGCAATATTTTTTGCAGATGGCAGCCGTGTAGGGGGCGCAATCCCTAAAGAAGAGCTCGAGAAGAGATTGAAGTAAATTCAGTCAGATTATTTGGAGATGACAATGCGTATTGCAGTGCTTGATGATTATTTGAAAGTTGCCCAGGGAATGGCGGACTGGTCTTCGCTTGGCGCAGACGTTAAATTTTTCCATGAGTTTATTCAGCCCGAGCAACTGGCGAAGACCTTAGCGGACTTCGAAGTTGTTGTTGCGATGCGTGAGCGCTCGGCGTTTCCGGCCTCCGTCATTCAGGCGATGCCAAAACTCACATTGCTCGTGACAACCGGCTTGCGCAATAACTCGATCGATCTCGAAGCCTGCCGCCAAAAGGGCGTGGTCGTATGTGGCTCGCCAGGCGATCCCAAGAGCACGGGCGCGACCGCAGAGCTCGCTTGGGCACTCATGCTCTCGTTGTTTAAAAAGATTCCCCAAGAGTCGGTCAACATGACCAACGGGCTCTGGCAGACGTCGATGCCGCCAACGGTCGAAGGCAAACGCCTCGGGCTTGTGGGCGCAGGTCAGTTGGGTAAAAAGGTTGCGAAGGTTGGGCATGCCTTTGGCATGGAAGTTGTTGCCTGGAGCCCCAACCTGACCGAAGAACGTGCTGCTGAGGCCGGCGTCAAGCTCGTGAGCAAAGAAGAGCTCTTTAAGACGTCAGATGCGATCAGCGTGCACATGGTGCTGAGCGATCGCTCGCGTGGTGTTGTCGATGCGGCAAGCTTGAAGTCGATGAAGCCCAACGCATTCATCGTGAATACTTCACGTGCGGGTCTCATTGATCAGGTTGCTTTGCGCGCATTGTTAGAGCAAGGCAAGATCGGCGGCGCAGGCATTGATGTCTATGACTCAGAGCCCTTGGCTGCTGACGATGTCTGGCGCAAAGTGCCGCGTGCTTTGCTGACGCCGCATTTGGGCTACGCCACGCCAGAAAACTTTGCGGTGTTCTACCCGAATGTTGTCGCCAATATCGCGGCCTTCGTCGCGGGTAAGCCACAACGGGTATTGACCTAATGCAACCGGTCTTACCGCTCCATATCGTTGCGAGGTTGCTGCTGGTTTTGTTACTAGCAGCAGCTGTTTATTTTTTTAGCGGCTTTGTGGTGCCGGTACTAGCAGCCTTGATTATTGGGTTTGCGAGTTGGCCCGTCTACTCAAAGTGGGTAGATTTTTGCTCGGGGCGTACAACGCTCGCTGCCAGCACGGCGCTGGTGGCGATAGTGGTGCTTCTCATTGTTCCGATTTCGATCGCACTCTATTACTCTGTGAACGAAGCGAGGCACTTTGTCGCTTGGGTGCTGGCAGCCAATAAAGATGGAGTGGATGCGCCAGCATGGATCGTCGCGTTGCCGATCGTCGGCGACACGCTCGGGACCTATTGGGCCGACTATCTTGGTCAGCCACACGCGATCGGTAGCATGGTTGAGCTGGTCAGTGGCCAACATATTGGGAATATTTATCGGTTGGTCTTGACGGCGACGGGTAATTTTTTCCACATCATGCTCACGCTGCTCTTCATGTTGATCACCCTGCTGTTCGTCTACAAAGACGGTCACTACATGGCGACTCAGCTGGATATTCTGGGCGAACGTGTCCTGCCGACACGCTGGCAGCGCTTCTCGCGCGTAGTGCCCGCCACTATTAGTGCAACGGTCACCGGCATGGGCTTGATCGCGATTGGCGAGGGCGTGGTGTTGGGTGTCGCTTACTGGATCGCAGACGTACCGTCACCGGTGTTGTTGGGTGTGATTACAGCTGTGATGGCTATGATTCCAGGCGGTGCTCCGCTTTCGTTTACCTTAGTCTCTCTGTATCTCGTTGGGTCGGGCAATCCGTTGGCAGGTGCTGGTCTGTTTGCTTGGGGTTCGATTGAACTCTTTATTGTCGACAAGACTCTACGACCAAGGCTTGTTGGTGGCCCCGTGAAGCTTCCGTTCCTGCCCACTTTTTTTGGGCTTGTGGGCGGAGTGACGACGATGGGATTTGTGGGCTTGTTTATTGGCCCAGTATTGATGGCGCTCATTGTTGCGCTGTGGCGCGAGTGGGTTTTTGGCGTGAAGGTTGATCCTGTCGCATAGCGGGCTCAGTGCTATCAGTATGTTTAAACGGCAGGACTACAATTTTTTTATGTCGTTTTGACCGGCCTCGACATGAAAGCGCGCCAGCGTGAACGCATCGGAGAGCGGATCGGTGGCGTCTCTCACTGCTTTTAATGTAGTGGTCATTTGGGTAGGTGTGATGTCCACGACACCAAAGCCACGTGATTCACAGTCACCAAAAACAAAGTGCGGATGGAGATCAATAATCTTCGCTTGTTCGACATTCGTCAGCGTTGTTAGAGATGTGATGCTTGTACCGCAGAACTCAACCCCAACTTTTTGGCTCGCGGGATTGTTGTAATCTGCCAGAATATTTCCGACCCAGTTCTGGTGCACGTCACCACCGAGTAAGACCGGGTTTGACAGACGCGTCTGGCGCATCGACTCAATCAGTCTTTGCCGTGCAGCAGGGTACCCATCCCAGCCGTCATTTGAGTAACTTTGACCGCCTTGCGTGTTGAAGTTGCGGGGTCCGAATACGCTTTGTTGCCCGATAACGTTCCATGTTGTGCTAGCTCTAGCAAATTCAGTATTGAGCCAGTTTTCTTGTCTCAAACCCAGCAGCGTGCGCTGGGGTTCATTCCATATCGCACAAGTGTTTGGGTCGACTCTGCTGCTGCCTGCTCTACCATTGCGTGTGCATGCTTGTAAGTCACGGTGCTGTCTGTTGTCGAGCGTATAAATGTTAGCGAGCTGACCGTAGGCGATATTGCCAAAGACGCGCACATCATTGCTTAGGCCATCAAGTAATGAAGCGAACTGTTCACGTCGGACAGGCATGTGCTCATAGAATGCTTGATAGGCCGCGCGTCGACGCACCATAAAGTCATCGACAGGTTTGCCTGAGTTGCCTGGGTGCGTTGCTGCGTAGTCATTCTGCACCTCATGGTCATCCCAGGTCACGATCCAAGGGCAGGCGGCGTGCATCGCTTGTAAGTCTTTGTCTGATTTATGCAATGCGTAACGACTGCGATAACCGTCTAAGGTTGTAATCCAACCACCCGTTGTGGGACGGATGTCAAAGGGTCTCGAGGCAGGATACTCATACATGTAGTCGCCCAGAAACATGACTAAGTCGACCTGCTCAGCAAGCATGTGCCGATAAGCGCTGTAGTAGCCGTTGCCCCATTGCTGGCAAGAGGCATAGGCGATGCGAAGCCGTTGCGCTGTTGCCTCTGGCTTAGGGAACGTGCGTGTGCGGCCTGTTGCGCTAACGGCGTCACCACAAATGAATCTGTAGAAGTATTCACGATCGGAATCGAGCCCCGCAACCTCGGCGTGTACAGAGTGGCCAAGTGTAGGGGTCGCTGCAAGCTTGCCTTGCTTGACAATCTGTCCAAATTTGTGGTCGTGGGAGATTTGCCAGGTAACTGGGACGGTACTGCGCGTTAGTCCAGCCGCTTCGATCGCGACGAGTCCTAGGCGCGTCCATAGCACGATGGAGTCGCTCGTTGGTGAACCGCTTGCAACGCCGAGGCTAAAAGGGTTGGTACCCCAAGGCTGCCGAGCCCACCCCGCGCCCGGCAGGCTCGTGAGTGCAGCCGATGCAGCGGCAAGCTTAAGAAGATGCCTACGCTGCATAGCCTATGACTAAAGCAGCGCAGCAGCGCCAGTCATAGCAAAGATCCCGAAGCCGACAGCTACAACACCTAAGCCGCCAGCAAGCCAAGCGAGCAGCATCACGTTGGTGATGATACTGGAGGAGGCTAAGACGATTGCTACTTGCAAAACGCCGGACGAGATTTCTAGGTTGTGATATTTGTGGTTAGCGACTTCGCCGAGTTTTTGCGCAGCGACAGCGCGGGTAGCGAGCTCTTTACGCCCTTCACCGGTCTCAGGCTCGGAGTCATAACGCTTGGACGCGTCGGTCCATCGTTTGATCATTGCGGCAGTTTTGGCTTCGTCAATAGACGGCTGAATCTGAGCAGATTGAATCGCCAAATCCGTGCTGGTCTTACGAATGGATTTTGCTTGGAAGAAGGCCCAGAGATTTGAGGCCTCAACCTGCTTGGTAATGACTTCCGTTTGATAGGCCTTGCTTAGCGTTTCGCTAATCGCCAAAAATAAAGCGAGCACAGCGATTAAAAGAGCAATTTTTTTGTTTGAAGGGTCGACGTGACCACCGTGTCCAGACATGATGAATATTCTTTTTTAGTGTTGATGTGTACTGCTAATAATTTTTTCAGTGTAGGCAATGGCAAGGGCCGAGACGACAAAGGCAAGGTGCATAATCGTCTGCCACATTAGGGTCGATTCCGTCATGCTTGGGGCATTGATGAATGTCTTGAGCAAATGAATCGACGAGATCCCGATAATGGCTGTTGCGAGTTTGACCTTGAGAACGCCCGCGTTTACGTGGGATAGCCATTCTGGTTGATCCGGGTGATCTTCGAGCCGCATCCGGGAAACAAAGGTTTCCCAGCCGCCTACGATCACCATCACCAATAGGTTCGAAATCATTACCACATCGATCAGGCCTAGTACGATCAGCATCAACTCGGTTTCTGTCACCGCTTTGTCGAAGCCCATCATTGTGATCAAGTGGATCAGTTCTTTCCAGAATTGCCAAACATATATACCTTGCGCGACGATCAAGCCGATATAGAGAGGGGCTTGCAGCCAGCGACTCATAAAAATCCAGCGGGGTAGAACGCGCATCAGGTAGCCTCGATGAATAAATAATGGATGGGGATTAAATCACATCTAAATGTATGTTTTCAGACAGTCGCCTAGGTTGGGTAGGTGCCAGGCAGCAGAATACTCTTGTCGACTTTTTCAACGTCAGTGCGTCCACAAAAGGCCATCGTCAGATCAAGTTCTTTATGCAGCATTTCAAGAACCTTGGTGACACCAGGGCCGCCCATTGCGCCTAGGCCATACAAAAAGGCTCGACCAATGTAGCAACCGCGTGCGCCGAGCGCGCGAGCCTTCAGGACATCTTGTCCGCTGCGAATGCCGCCGTCCATGTGGATTTCAATGTCTTTGCCGACGGCGTCCACAATTGCAGGAAGACTCTGAATACTAGACTCGGCACCATCAAGTTGGCGACCACCGTGGTTACTCACGATTAGTGCGTCTGCGCCACTATTCAGCGCTTGGCGCGCGTCGTCGACATCTTGAATGCCTTTGAGAATGAGCTTGCCACCCCAGCGTTTTTTGATCCACTCCACGTCGTTCCAGTTGAGTGCAGGATCGAACTGCGATGCGGTCCACTCACTGAGCTTGCTCATGTCGGACACGCCTTTGACGTGCCCTACGATATTGCCAAACTGACGGCGTGGTGTACCCAGCATGCCTAGCGCCCAACGCGGCTTGGTCGCAATGTCGATCATGTTCTTGATCGTTAGTTTTGGAGGGGCACTCAGACCGTTCTTGATGTCTTTGTGTCGTTGGCCCAGAATTTGTAGATCAAGCGTCAAGACCAGCGCTGAGCAATTGGCCCGCTTGGCACGATCGATCAGCCGTTCGATGAAGTCCCGGTCCTTCATGACATAGAGCTGGAACCAGAAGGGATGATTATCTGTTCCTTCGGCAACGTCCTCAATCGAACAAATACTCATCGTGGACAGAGTGAACGGAATACCAAAGTCGCGCGCAGCACGCGCGGCCAGGATTTCACCGTCGGCATGCTGCATGCCGGTTAAACCAGTCGGAGCGATTGCAACGGGCATTGCAACCCGCTGCCCGATCATGGTGCTCTTAGTCGAGCGGTACTCCATATTTACTAGGATGCGTTGACGCAGCTTGATTTTTTGAAAATCACTTTCGTTGGCACGATATGTGCTTTCAGTCCAAGAGCCCGAGTCGGCGTAGTCATAAAACATCCGCGGGACACGTTTTTGCGCCAATACGCGCAGGTCTTCTACGTTTGTAATCACGGGCATGGTGTGAGGTCTCCGGGAGGCTGCATTGATGAACCAACTTGGTGCATAGAGTCGGGATTCGTTCCAATTGGCGCTAGTTTAACGGGCGACAGTTGTTTTTGCAGGTTATTTAGTCTTAGACTTCAGGCAAGTCATATTTCGGAGATTGCGATGTTAGTAAGGAAGATAGCAAGCGCGGGTTTTTTTCTTGTGACCGCATCGAATGTCTGGGCGCACCCCGGTCACTCAGACGGAGTCTTGGCAGAGCTGATGCATGTCATGGGCGACTGGGGCTACCTCAGCCTTGGCTTGCTCGCTGTAGCCGCGGCAGGTGTTTTGATCGCCCGCCGCTAGCCCTGTCTGTTACCGAGCCTGATTAAACCTTCACCCGGAACGGCGTGAAGTCGGTGTCCCGGTCGTAATAGTCTTGGTTTTCCTTGCGCTTAAGGAAGGCCACGACGCGGTAGGTCAGTGGCGTTGCGAGGATTTCCCAAAGGGTCTTAAGACAGTACTGCGCGATCACCACCGCGATGATCTGCTTAAGCGGCCAGATCCCATAAAACGCCAAAAAGTAAAATAGGGTAGAGTCAACGGCCTCGCCCGCGAGCGTCGATCCTATTGTACGAACCCACAGGTACTTGCCGTTGGTATAAATCTTTAGTTTTGCCAACACAAAAGAATTGACGAGGCTGCCACACCAAAAGGCAATGATGGATCCTGCGGCAATACGCCAGGTGTTGGCAAAGACAATTTCTAGTCCTTGTTGCAAGTTAGTGTTGTGTGCGCCAGGCGCTGGCGTCAAATTCACCACGACCAGCGACATGAATGCTGCAAACAGCAGGGCGAACATGCCACACCATACCGCCCGACGATCGTGCGCATAGCCGTAGACTTCGGTCAGGATGTCGCCAAACAAAAAGGCAAGCGGGAAAAATAGAACGCCTGCGCCGAACACGACCGTGCCGAGAATGGGCAATTCGAACTGTGCTGCTTTGCCGGGTCCAATCAAATTGGCGCAGACCAATACCGTGACAAACGCCACAACAATGAGGTCGTAGTAACGGTATTTGCGAGTTGTGGGTTGCATGCTGAAATCTTGTTAGATGTGAACGCGAGATTTTAGCGTGTTACGTACGAGGTACCCGTGCTTTTACCCATGCTGGCCATGTGGTTTGATTGACAAGCAACACACCAAACATCGTAATCAAAATGCCTAGCAAAATAAGAGGCGTAAGCGTTTCATCAAAGAGCAGCCAGGCCATCAGCGCTGTGCTTGGCGGCACTAGATACATCATGCTGCTGACTTTTGTGGCGTCGCCCTTGCGAAGCAAAATAAACCACAGGCTCATTGCACCAATCGAAATTGGCAAAATGCCCCACAGCATGGCGCCAATCATTGGCACAGTCCATTGCACTTCTCGGGTTTCAAACAAGAGCATCATGATGACGCTCAAAACCAGACTGATCGAAAATTGAATCACGGACCCTGTGCGTAGATCAAACGACGGGCAATAGCGTTTTTGGTACAAGGTGCCAAAAGTGATGGAAAGCATGGCTGCGAAGGCCAGTAAGGTGCTGATCAGCGACAAGCCATCCAGATGCAATTTTGCGTACAGCACGAGTGCAACGCCCGTGAGCCCAAGTAGCAGCCCGAGCCATTGACGCGGCGTGACACGTTCGGCAACGAGCGACGCAAAGACTGCAGTCAAAATTGGTTGTAGGCCGATAATCAGTGCTGCGAGTCCGGCCGGCATCCCCTGTTTGACTGCAGCCCAGACGCCACCCAGATAGCCAAACTGGAACAAGGCTCCGGCAACTGCGATGTGCCAGATTTGCTTTCCACGTGGCCAGGGCGCTTTCACCCATAACACCACTGGAATCATGCACAACAGTACCCCAGCAAAGCGAATCGCCAGAAACGTCATCGGTTCTGAATATGGCATGCCGTAGCGTGCGATGATGAAGCCTGTACTCCAGATCACAATAAAGATCGGAGCGAACCATTGGGTAATTGTCATGGCTGACAGTGTAGAACGGTTTGCGTCTGCGTGTTACGCTGCATGCACCCTGGATGGCCCATGCAAAACAAGATTCCTGCTCCTGCTGAACTGATCGATTCCCGCTATGCCTTTTGGCGGCTTGTTATTGCCTTGTGCGCGATGCTCATGGGCAGCAGCTGCATGTTTGCCGTAGCGGTTGTGCTACCCGAGGTTCAGGCCGAGTTTGGTGTCAGTCGGTCAGAGGCTTCCTTACCCTATACCTTAATGATGATCGGCTTTGGTGTCGGTGGCGTCTTTATGGGCCGCATCGTAGACCGTTGGGGTGTGACGGTTTCGCTGCTGATCGGCTCCGCGGGAATCTTTGTTGGATTTGTCTGGGCGGGCATGAGCGAGAGTATTTTGGCGTTCTCGATCGCGCACGGACTATTTTTAGGTTTGCTTGGCACTTCCGCAACGTTCGCCCCCTTGGTGGCAGACACCTCGCTGTGGTGGAACAGGAGACGCGGAATTGCTGTCGCAGTATGCGCAAGCGGTAACTATCTTGCCGGAGCCATCTGGCCGAACATTGCGCAATGGGGTGTCACTACGGTCGGGTGGCGCGAGACCTATATCGCGATGGGTATCGTTTGCAGCATTGGCATGGCGTTATTCGCATTATTTTTGCGTCGGCGTCCGCCACTGAACCAGATCACAGCCCCGGCAAATGGGCGACCTTCAACTGCTTCCGAGACGCCCTTTGGCCTGACAACCGGTAAAGCACAGTCTCTTTTAATTGTGGCGGGTCTTGCTTGTTGTGTCGCCATGTCTATGCCGCAGGTGCATATCGTGGCCTATTGCGTGGACTTGGGTTTCGGTCCGGCGCGCGGTGCCGAGATGCTGTCGCTGATGCTTGCGTGCGGCGTGATCAGCCGGTTGATCTCGGGCGTTATTTGCGATCGGATCGGTGGTATCAAAACACTTTTGTTGGGCTCGGCACTGCAAGGCATTGCCTTGTTGATGTTCCTGCCCTTTAACGGTCTCGTATCGCTGTACTTAATTTCTGCGATGTTTGGTTTGTTTCAGGGCGGAATCGTGCCGTCGTATGCCATCATTATTCGAGAGTATTTTCCGCCGGCCGAAACGGGTCGACGGGTCGGCGCAGTGATTATGGCCACGATGCTGGGGATGGCCTTAGGCGGGTGGATGTCCGGAAAAATCTTTGACGTCACAGGCTCTTATCAAGCTGCAGTCGTCAATGGAATCTTGTGGAACTTGTTGAACCTTTCCATCGCGACCTGGCTGTTCCTTCGAGTAAGGCGAATGAGCAGGCCTGCCCTCGCCACGTCGTAAGTCTTTGCGGGACTGTTACGAGAAACGTCGCTCGACGACGGACTGATAGCGTTGTTCTAGTTCATCTGCCGAAGCGATGCTGATCCCAAGATCCTGCACGAGGCCGTTGTTTAGGCCATAGACCCAACCATGAACAGTCACAGGTTGACCGCGCGCCCACGCGTCTTGCACGCTCGTTGTCTGACATACGTTCACAACTTGTTCAATCACATTGAGTTCACAGAGCCTATCCATGCGCTCTGAGCGTTGTATCAGCTTGCCCATATAGGAGCCATGTTTGTCGTGTACGTCTTTGATGTGGCGAATCCAGTTGTCAGCGAGACCTACGCGCACGTTCTCAAGTGCGGCCCGCACGCCAGCGCATCCATAGTGACCAACAACGATGATGTGCTTGACTTTAATTTGATCGATTGCAAACTGAATCACAGACAATGCATTAAGGTCGGTGTGCACGACAACGTTCGCGATGTTGCGATGGACAAAGACTTCGCCCGGAGCGAGACCTGTAATTTGGTTGGCAGGTACGCGAGAGTCTGAGCAACCAATCCACAAGTATTCTGGAGACTGCTGGTTAGCGAGTCGATTGAAAAACTCTGGATCATCCTTCTTTACCGAGGCGACCCACTCTTTATTTTTTTCAAAGAGATTGAGCAGTTCGTGGGGATTGCTTGACTTGGTCATGGCCTATCTCGCTCCTGCAAGCTTTAAGATTTCTTGAACCATCGCGAACGAATTGTTGTCCAGTAAATTTACCTCGTCTGTGTCGTAGCCACTGTCAGGCATTACGCCGAGTGGTGCCTGAAACTGAACAAGTGCGCTACCTAACACCATGACGTCCTTCCCGCTTGATGTGATGGTGAAGCGCACCAAGTCTTTTGGGTGCCTTGCAAAATCACTGTTTACAGCGTCCTGGACAATCTGTTCTCTTAGAACATCGGTTTTGTAGCGAACACAAATGACTTGGTCACCCGCAGGTTGTATATGCAGCTGTTTCGTCGAGCATGCGCCCATGATCGCATTCTTGACTGCGACGGCTGAGCTGTTGGGAAAGATCGCTTCTGCTGTACGTGAGGGCTTAGGTTTCGGTGGTGCCGCTGGCTTATCTGTGCTGCAGGCGACGACCGTGGTTAGGGCGACGATCGCTAAAATGAATTTGGTCGAACGGAACATAAAAACCTCTGTGACGAACAAAGCAGTTAGAGCAGGCAATGATTAGGCCATGACCTCACCACCGTTAATATCCAGTGTAATGCCTGTGACGAAGGCGGAGTCGTCTGATGCTAAAAATGCAATTGCCGCGGCGATGTCTTCCGGATTGGCGTGACGCCTAAGTGGAATGCTCTGCAATAATTGCGCCCGCTCTTCAGGTGTCTTGCGAGTCTCCCAGCGCGCTTTTGTTCTGGCGGTCATGACTAAGCCTGGGCAGACGCAATTGACGGTGATTCCGGCTGGGCCATACTCCATTGCGAGCTGTCGGGTAAGCGCACTGACGGCGCCCTTTGCTGCGGCGTAATTCGCGCCCGTGACCCGACTGCCGTATTGTCCCGCCTTTGAACCAACGTTGACGACGCGGCCGCCGCCTTGCGCTTTCATCAAGGGCAGGGTGTAGCGGCAAGCCCACACGGTACCTAGAATATTGAGGTCAAGGACGCGCGCCCAGTCTTCATCTGATTGTTGTTCAAACACGCCTGGTGTTTGCAACGAGCCACCCGCGTTATTGACGAGAATATCGATTCGTCCTTCGG
>CAMCWG010000041.1 GCA_945882005.1 Bordetella parapertussis | reverse complement strand
TGCCCGGGACAGAGCCCCGGCACTCACTCACAGTTTAGACGCGAGTTTCAACTTGCACGAGGGGTTCGTTTGACACCACAGCCGCAGGCTTACGCGCCCGTCCGAGTTGCACAGGTACGATCACCTGATTTGCCTTGGCTTGCGCCACGCGAGCGGGATCGCTCTCAATCCACTGCAGACCCGCTGAATGCACGATTGCGTGCAGAGCAGCAGTATCCAGCGCTGGAGTGATCGCGATCGGTTGCGTAGCAACCGGTGCAGCCACTGGTGTTGGTGCAGCTACTGGCACTGACGCAGGCGTCGGTGTAGCAACCTCAACAGGTTCAGCGACAGGCACAGCAACAACAGGCTGAGTGACAACAGGCTGAACCACTGCGGCAGGTTGCGGTGCGGCGTGTTCGATTACCTGTGGTGTTGCAGCTGGTGTTGTAGCAACAGCACTTGCTGGCTCCACGTACTGCATCGGAGCACCTGAGAGCCCAGGTGTGGAGGTATGCCCAAAGTTACGCTCTTCTTGCTGGTTGAGCTCAGGCGCTGGTGTAGCGTGCGTCTGCAACGGAGCCGACTCCTCACTTTGTTGCTGTGCATGCTGGTCCTGCCCATCGTTCTCGAACGTCGAGCCTTCGTCTTGCCCGCGACGGCTACGACGGCTGCGACGACGGCGGCGCTTGCGTTCCGGATCGGACTGGTCGCCATCTTCGTCATTAAAGCCCGTCGCTGGGCCTTGTTGCAGATTGTTTTGATCGTCCGCTGCAGTCGAAGGATTGCCAGCTGGTCGAGGCCCCTGTTGTGGTCGACGCTCGTTAGGCTGGGTAGTGCCTTCAGCCTGTTGGCCATCGGCAGCCGATTGCTCGTTGCGTGTGTCCAGACCTTCGTCGCGGCGATTGCGTCCACCGCGGCGACGGTTGCGGCCACCGCTGCGGCCGTTTTCATCGCCTGCTTGCTCGCTGCCTTCTGCCCGTGGTGCTTGCGCGCTACGCTCATCGTCACGTGGTGGGCGACGGTTGTCGTTTTGTCCTGTTGTTTCATTGCTGCCGTTGCGTCCGTCACCGCGTGCTTCGTTACGGTTGTCAGGACGACGTCCGCGACCACTGCGGTTACCACCGCGACGATCGTTCTGGCCGTTGCGACCGCGCTGTTCGCGCGACTCGGCAGGTTTTGCTTCCTCGGCTTTCTTCTCTGACGAAGAGCCGCCGGATAACCAGCCAAAGAGACGTTTAAAGAATCCGGGTGACGCTTCCGAGGCTTCCGCTTTCTTTGCAGGTGTTGACGAAACAGGTGCCGGTTGTGCTGGTGTAATACCTTTCACCAGAGCTTCTGGTTTGGTCTTAACTTCCTGCTCTTTAGGCGCCCAGCTCATGTCGGTCGATGGTGCATCGACGAGTTCGAAGCTCGTCTTGACGTCTTCTAGGCGAGGGTCATCATGACGCAAACGCTCGATGTGATGATGGGGTGTTTCGAGGTGGCGGTTAGGAATCAGGATCAAGTTGACCTTGAGTCGTGACTCGATCTTGGTGATGTCTGAACGCTTTTCGTTCAACAAGAAAGTGGCAACATCGACTGGCACTTGCGCGTGCACAGCTGCTGTGTTTTCTTTCATGGCCTCTTCTTGCAGCAACCGCAGAACTTGAAGTGCGCTGGATTCCGCATCGCGTATCACGCCTGTGCCGTTACAGCGTGGGCAAGTGATGTGCGAACCTTCGTTTAAGGCGGGACGCAGACGTTGACGCGAGAGTTCCATCAAACCAAAGCGTGAGATTTTGCCCATTTGGACGCGCGCACGGTCGAAGTGCAGCGCATCGCGCAAACGGTTTTCAACAGCGCGCTGATTCTTCGTGTCCTCCATGTCGATGAAATCGATCACGATCAGACCACCTAAGTCGCGCAGACGCAATTGACGAGCGACCTCGTCGGCTGCTTCCTGGTTAGTACGCAGTGCGGTTTCTTCAATGTCGGCACCGCGCGTAGCGCGCGCAGAGTTCACGTCAACGGCAACGAGCGCCTCAGTGTGGTCAATGACAACCGAGCCGCCTGAAGGCAAGTCGACGGTGCGAGAGTAGGCCGTCTCAATTTGGTGCTCGATCTGGAACCGAGAAAAGAGCGGTACGTCATCGCGGTAGCGTTTGACGCGCTGCACGTTGTCGGGCATTACGACGCTCATAAACGCCGTCGCTTGGTCTGCGATGTCGTCCGTGTCAATCAAGATTTCGCCAATATCTGGCGAGAAGTAATCGCGGATAGCGCGAATCACAAGGCTGGATTCGAGATAAATCAGAATCGGGGCGGGGTTATCCTTAGCCGCACCGTCGATAGCCGTCCAGAGTTGCATCAGGTAGGACATATCCCACTGGAGCTCTTCGGCGTTACGACCAATACCTGCTGTACGCGCGATGATACTCATCCCTGGGGGGATTGTGAGCTGATCCATCGCTTCGCGTAATTCCTGACGCTCTTCGCCCTCGACGCGACGTGAAACGCCGCCACCGCGTGGGTTGTTGGGCATTAGAACCAAGTAGCGGCCGGCCAGCGAAATAAAGGTGGTCAGGGCAGCGCCCTTATTGCCACGCTCTTCTTTTTCTACTTGAACGATCAGTTCCTGGCCTTCGCGCAGCGCATCCTGAATGCGGGCGGTACGAACATCTACGCCCTCTTTAAAGTAGCTGCGGGCAACTTCCTTGAATGGTAAAAAGCCGTGGCGGTCTTCGCCGTAGTTGACGAAACAAGCTTCGAGGCCAGGTTCGATACGGGTGATAACACCTTTGTAAATGTTGCCTTTACGCTGTTCGCGGCCGGCGATTTCGATATCGAGGTCGATGAGTTTTTGTCCATCGACAATCGCAACGCGTAGTTCTTCTTGGTGCGTTGCATTAAATAACATGCGCTTCATGAGAGGTTTCTCCGTTTAAATGGCGCGCCGTAACACGGCGCGCAGCCACGCACTACTGGCTGCGAAACACTGAAGCAGGTAAGCGAGCGCACACCACAAGGGCGCGCACGAAGAAAGGGTCTTTAGACCAGCACGGTGCGCCCGTAGGCGCGGGGTTCATTCAGCAGAGAGGTCAGAGTCACGGTAGTGGTTGACATAAAAGGATGCTGAGAACATCAGGCGGGTAAGGTTCGCACGCCTGGTGCAGGGATTAGGACGGATTCTTGCTCTTTTGATCAGTATCGCGCGCGACGCGAGGGGCACACACTTGAGCGCGGGCGAAACGTACGGACGTCGCAACAGCGCGCATAAAGCGCATCCCGGTCTTGTCGGCGACCAGTAGCCCGAAGGAATCAGGAAGGCAAGCGGTACAATGCAGTCCGCAATCCAGACGGAGACGCGAAAATTCGATGCATCTCAACGCTTTAGGACGCAAGAGGGCGTCTTGACCACGCTTTCTTAACCCCTTTAAGGCTTGTGTGATTATAAGCCGCTTTTGGCCATGCGCAAAGAATCCTCAGTTTTGACCCCGACGACCCCCAAAGCGAGCCCGCCGCAAGTGCCGGCCGTGCGCCTGGTTGAAGTCACCGAAGAGCATGATGGGCAGCGTTTGGATAACTTTCTAATGCGGCTGTGCAAAGGCGTGCCTAAGAGCCATATATATAAGGCGGTGCGCGGTGGGGAGGTTAGGGTCAACAAAGGTCGCGTCGCCCCAGATGCCCGGATCCATGCCGGAGACATCGTGCGAGTTCCACCCATCCGACTTCCGGCGGCAGACCAAAAGCGGGTTGTGCCTGGGGCTGAGTTTCCGATTGTGTTTGAGGATGAGGGGCTCTTGGTCATCGACAAGCCGGCAGGTACCGCCGTGCACGGTGGTAGTGGAGTGTCGTTTGGCGTGATCGAGGCGTTGCGTGCAGCTCGGCCTGAAGCACGCTTTCTTGAGCTGGCCCACAGACTTGATCGTGATACCTCTGGGTTGCTACTTATTGCTAAAAAGAGAAACGTATTGCTGTCCCTTCATGAGATGTTTCGTGAAAGAAAGGGAAGTAAGCATTATTTAGCTTTGGTGGAGGGGGATTGGGTCAACGCTCGACAACATATCCGACTGCCTCTAACTAAATGGACAACACAAACGGGCGAGCGACGGGTCAAGGTTGAGGCCGAGGGCCAGGTTTCACACACGATCGTCAGTGCGCAAAAGCGTTTCAATGGCTACAGTCTGGTTGATGCTGAACTGCGTACGGGGCGCACTCACCAAATTCGGGTGCATCTTGCCTCAACGGGCTTCCCGATTGTGGGGGACGACAAATACGGACGCGATGAGACACGCACTAAATTCGTCAAGCTAGGATTCAACAGAATGTTTTTACATGCACACCGATTGGAAATTCCGCACCCTTTGACGCAGGAGCCGCTGGTCCTCGTGGCGCCACTACCAGCGGCCTGTGGAGCTATCCTGCAAAAGTTGGAGCAACAATGAAACCCTATTCGGTCATTGTGTTCGATTGGGACGGCACACTCATGGATTCCACCCACAGCATCGTGTCTGCGATTCAAGGGGCTTGCCGAGACCTTGAACTTAAGGTGCCAACGGCTGCGGAAGCGGCTTGGGTCATTGGATTGTCGCTCGAGCCTGCGCTGCGGCGCGCAGTGCCTGAACTGACCAAGTCACTGGAGCCTTTGTTTCTCGAGCGCTATCGTTATCACTACCTCTCGCGAGATACTCAGCTGAAATTATTAGATGGAGTGCCGGAGATGCTCACCGAATTGCAGGCAGCAGGTGCGCGGTTAGCTGTTGCCACTGGCAAGAGTCGCGTTGGCCTGAACCGGGCACTGACCGCGACATCGCTGCATTCAGCCTTTGAGGCAACACGCACGGCTGACGAGACGTTTGGTAAGCCGCACCCTGGTATGTTGCTCGAACTGATGGATGAAATGCTTGTCGAACCACACCGGGTCGTGATGGTTGGTGATACCTCGCACGACCTGCAGATGGCGGCGAACGCAGGCGTGCATGGCTTAGGCGTGTCCTATGGCGCCCACCCGGCCGACGAACTGCGCACTTGCCCGCACCATGCGATCGTCGGGGATGTTCCAAGCTTGAAGCAATATCTACTTGAACGCATTTAGACATTCACCCTTTTAGTGCCTAATACGATGGCACTGAAGGGTTATTTTGTTGACTTGCGTGCTGGGGTCTTTATATTGCGTGATAATCCCAAGCATCATCAACGCGCTTGGTTTGTGCTAACCCAGCGCATGACTTATTTTTTCGGAGGCCGTTATGTCGAGCTACCGTTTCCCCCGTATTCGTTCCACAGAAATCACCCCTGAAGAAGTTTGGCAGACGCGTCGTCACTGGATGAAGGCAGCTGGGGCAACACTTGCCACGGGTGCGCTGGGTGGTTGGTCAGCGCTCGCAAGCGCTGCCGCACTCGCGAAACTCGATGCGCAACGCTCCTCAAAGTATGTGCTGATGGAGCAAGTCACTCCGGAAAAAGACGCGACCACTTACAACAATTTTTTTGAATTCGGTACAGATAAATCTGACCCGGTCAAGTACGCACACACACTGCAGACAACTCCCTGGAAGCTGCGTGTGGAGGGCGAGTGCGCGGCACCAAAGACGTTTGATTTGGATGATTTACGCAAGCTAGCACCCCTCGAAGAGCGGCTCTATCGCATGCGTTGTGTCGAGGGTTGGTCTATGGCGATTCCATGGATTGGTTATTCGATGTCTGAATTAATCAAACAAGTGCAGCCAACTGGCAATGCAAAGTTTGTTGAGTTCATCACGGATGTGCAACCGAAAAATATGCCGGGCGTTCGTACACGTTCAATCGAGTGGCCTTACCGTGACGGACTGCGTATGGACGAAGCAATGCATCCTCTAACACTGCTTACGTTGGGAATGTACGGAAAGGTGCTGCCCAATCAAAACGGTGCTCCTGTGCGTATGGTGGTGCCATGGAAGTATGGCTTCAAGTCTGTGAAGTCGATTGTCACCATCCGCTTGCTTGCTAAGCAACCGGTTGGAAGTTGGGAGCGCTCCCAGCCTTCAGAGTACGGTTTTTACTCGAATGTGAATCCTGAAGTCAGTCATCCACGTTGGAGTCAGGCGACCGAGCGTCGGATTGGCGAAGACGGCGTGTTTAGCCCCAAGCGTAAGACCTTAATGCTCAATGGCTATGCCAATGAGGTGGGTTCGCTTTATACAGGTTTGGACTTGCGTAAAAACTATTGAGAGCGAGCTTGAAGACCTTTAGCTCGCGCGAGATTGATCGCTACAAGCCCTTGCTGTTTCTTCTGGGCTTGTATCCCTTGCTGCGCTGGATATGGCTTGGGCTAGATAATGCGTTGACAGCAAATCCCACTGAGTTTCTGACGCGCTCTTCAGGGACGTGGACCTTAGTGTGTTTGTTGGTCACGCTGGCAGTGACGCCGCTTCGACAGTGGTTCAAACAACCCGCGTTGGTGCGTCTGCGCCGAATGTGCGGATTATTTACATTTTTTTATGCTGTGCTACATGCGCTGACCTGGGCCTGGTGGGATCAGGGCTTTGGTTGGGCAAGCATGCTAACGGATGTTTGGAAACGGCCTTTCATTTTAGTGGGCTTCGCCGCATTTCTAACCATGAGTCTGCTGGCATTGACATCGACCCACGGCTGGATGCGCCGCTTGGGTGGTGACTGGCAGCGTTTGCACCGCATGATTTATTTAATTGGTGTGTTGGCGATTTTGCACTACTGGTGGCATAAAGCAGGCAAGAATGATTTGCAGACAGTCATGATCTACGCTGCTGTGCTTGCCGCCTTGTTGTTATGGCGTGTGTTGCGTTGGCGCACGCAGCGCTCAAGCAGCGCCTCAAAGCCCTGAGCCTGAGGTTGGCACTGCTCGCAAGCGTGCGGCCGTTTGTGCATCAGGCTTGCCTGTAACTAACTCTGGTCGGTAGTGTGCTTGAAAGGCGGCGATGACCGAGAGTGTTTTTTGATCAAAGTAGCCGTTTTCTGGAACGGCGTACCCCACACGTTTCAGTTGGCGTTGAAACCAACCGGCGTCCGGTGGTCCGTTGCGTACGTATTCGGCTTGGTATTTAGCTGCGAGCGTTTCGTCAAACCAGCGACCCACACCCATTTGCGCAAGTTTTTTCCAGGGGAATGACGGGCCTGGATCTACTTTTCTACCGGGCGCAACGTCGCTGTGCCCCACGATATTTTCCGGCAGAATGCCGTGGCGTTGCGCGATGTCACGTGTGAGTTTTGCCACGACTGCGATCTGCGCATCGGGATAAGGGTGTCCATTCTCGCCCTTAGTATTCGGCTGCCAACCGGGGTGGACGATCTCGATCCCAATAGATCGTTGATTGACAAAGGTGCGACCGTACCAGCTACTCTCCCCAGCGTGCCATGCATTACGGTCTTCATTGACGAGGCGATACACAACAGGCTTTGGGTCGTCGGATACAACGTAATGCGCGCTGACATCGCGGTTGGTGAGGGTCATCAGAGCGCTGGGCTTGGTGGAGGCCGTGTAGTGCAGGACGATGATATCGACGCGGCTATTTTGTCCGCGAGACTTCATGGTTTCATCAATGTTGTATGGCCCGCCTGCTTGCTGCGAAGCACAGCCCGCCAAGATGCTGAGGCAGATGAGTAAGAGTGCACGCATTGCAATGCGGTGTATCGAAACAGCAGTCATGCGACGGCCTGAAAGAGAAAGAGTGTGGGGAATTTGTCGAGCTGTGGTACGGGCTGGCTTTTCCATTGCGCCGCAGTCAAGGTGCGTACCCACTCGTCCGGAGTCGTGAGCGCGCGCGCGATACAGAGACGAGTATTGCCTTTTAGTTGTTCTATCAGGCTCGTGAACATAGCCTGATTACGATAAGGTGTTTCAATCAACATTTGTGTTTGACGTTGCTTGGATGAGTTGAGTTCCCATGCTTTAAGTTGCTTGATGCGTTCAGCCGCATCCACTGGGGCGTAGCCATGAAAAGCAAAACGTTGCCCATCTAGTCCGCTCGCCATGAGGCCGAGCAAAATGGACGACGGACCGACCCAAGGCTTGACGGTGATCCCCCACTGGTGCGCAATCGCCACTGCCCGCGCTCCGGGGTCCGCGACGGCAGGGCATCCCGCCTCTGAAACCAAGCCAATTGAGCTGCCGCTGCGTAGCGGTGCGAGCCAAGCCTGCAGCGTTGCGTCGTCGATACGCGGGTTTAACTCGTGGATTGTGATCTCTTGCAACGGTTGCGTGAGCGGTGTGAGCTTTAAAAAACCGCGCGCTGTCTTTGCGTTCTCGGCAATGTATGTATTGAGCTGGCCGGCAAGCGTTTGCGCTTCATGCGGCAGCCATGCATTGATTGGCGAGTCTCCCAGACCGACGGGGATCAGGTGTAGTACGCCAGAGGATGCGTGAGTGGATGAGTTGTGAGCAGCAGGCATACGTGTTTATACCTTAGCGTGTTCGAGTGGGTCGAGTCCGACTTCACAAAGCAGATGTGTCAATGCAATTAAGGGCAGCCCAATAATGGCTGTTGGGTCACTGCTGTCCATGCGCTCCATTAAGGCGATACCCAGGCATTCCGCTTTTGCGCTACCTGCGGTGTCGCTTGGTTGATCAATCTTCACGTAGCGCTGGATTGCAGAAGGGCTGAGCGCGCGAAACAGGCAGGTAGTTGGTACGTCAATGCTTTTGCAGAAGTTGTCGCCGCAGACAACGGTCAGTGCGCTGTGAAACACGACGGTTTGCCCAGAGAGCATGCTGAGTTGCTGCTCTGCGGCCGAGAGGCTGCCAGGCTTACCAATAATCTGCCCAGCGAGCGATGCCGCTTGATCGGCTCCGATCACAATGGCCTCTGGGTGCTGCTGCGCGACAGTCCGAGCTTTGAGAATGGACAAGCGCAGGGCCAGCGCAGCAACGGATTCCCCTGGTTTAGGCGACTCATCCACATCCGGCGAAATACAGGAGAAAGGAATTCTTAGTCTAGAAAGCAATTCCCGTCGATAAATCGAGCTCGAAGCAAGGATGAGAGGTTGGGTCACAGTCGGTTTTGGTGTAGACAGAAATTGACGATCTAGGCACAAACACGCTATTATCTCTTGCTTTGCTGCTTTTTTGCTGCGGGGCTTTCATGTCTGTTGATCCGGTGTTCCGACTGTCAGTGCCACCGGTTGTCGATGCGTTTGATTTTGCGCGTCGCGGGCAGGTTGTTGAGGGTGCGTTTAGCATTCACCGCTTGCAGCGCTTGTTAGAAGGTTTGGCAGAGCAGCCGTTAGGCGAAGTTACTGAGTTGTCGACAGCGCCTGCGGTGCCTGGGGTGGTGCGTTATATCATCCAGGGTCGACGGACTAAAGACGATAAATCGCAGTTAGTCGTGCAGGTTCAGGCAAATTTAGTACTGGAGTGTCAGCGTTGTTTAGGCCCGCTGATCCTTCCAATAGATCGCACAACAGTATTTGAACTGGTGCGGCGCGAGTCAGATCTCTCGGACGATGAGCCCGATGAAGACGATTTCGATGCCCCAGAGCAAATCGTTGGTTCTCCCAAGTTTGACTTGGCTGAATTGCTAGAAGACGAATTGATTTTAGAAGTGCCTTACGTGCCGCGCCACACGCAGTGTCCGGATACGGCAGATTTAGACGCACAGGCCGATGAAGTTGCTAGTAGGGAAGAGCCCCCGTCGCCGTTTGCGGTGCTGGGTCAGCTCAAAAAAGGTAAGTAGTTGTTATTAAGATGGTTGGCGTACAATTCGTCGATCCACAGGAGTTGTCATGGCTGTTCAGCAAAACAAAAAATCCCCGTCAAAGCGCGGTATGCATCGTGCGCACGACTTTATCGTTAATCCGTCGACGGCTGTCGAGCCCACTACGGGCGAGCAACATCTGCGCCACCACATCAGCCCAACAGGCTTCTACCGTGGTCGCAAAGTTCTCAAGACCAAGACTGACGAATAATCGCGGTTGACGGGCTTATCTCGTCTAAGCGCGCTGCGTCGCACTGACACGTGGCTTCCGTAATTCGCATCGCGATCGATTGCATGGGCGGTGACGCGGGTATCCCCGTCACAGTACCTGCCGCGTTCGCCTTTGCGCAACGCTTTCCTGACACACAATTGCTGCTCGTGGGCCTGCCGCATGAGCTCGCAATTGCTGTGGACGCCGCAAAAAAAGATTTTCCTAATCTTGCGTCTGCGAGGTTTCCTATCATCGCCGCCTCTGAGGTCGTTGCGATGGATGACCCAGTTGAAGTAGCACTGCGTCGAAAAAAAGATTCATCTATGCGGGTGGCCGCTCAAACCGTCAAAGACGGTCTGGCAGACGCGTGTGTGTCTGCGGGCAACACGGGCGCCTGGATGGCGATCTCGCGCTATGTGCTTAAAACACTGGATGGCATTGATCGTCCGGCGATAGCAACGGCATTGCCGAACCAGAAAGGTGGCGCGACAACCATGTTGGATCTTGGCGCCAATGTCGATTGCACGGCCGAACACTTGTTGCAGTTTGCTTTGATGGGCGCTGCGTTAGCGCAAGTGGGTAATGATGGCCGCTCACCGTCAGTTGGTCTGCTCAATATCGGCGAAGAGCTCATCAAGGGTAACGAAGTTGTCAAGCAAGCGGCTGATTTATTACGTCAGAGCACCTTGAACTTCTATGGCAACGTTGAAGGCGACGATATTTACAAAGGTACCGTTGACGTCGTTGTGTGCGACGGCTTTGTTGGTAACGTGACCCTCAAGGCGTCCGAAGGTCTGGCACGCATGATGTCTGTCATCGTGCGTGAAGAGTTCAACCGCTCCTGGTTTACTAAACTCATTGGCTTGATAGCGATGCCTGTGCTGAATCGTTTTCGTAAGCGCGTAGATAACCGACAGTACAACGGTGCGACCTTGCTCGGTTTGCGTGGCGTCGTCATTAAGAGTCACGGCTCTGCTGATCAAATCGCTTTTGGTTTTGCGCTCGAACGTGCGCGCCAGGCCGTGGCGAGTGGTTTGCTTGCGCGTACGACTGATGCAATTAACAAATTAACCAAGAATCAGGCCGCAAACGGCTCACATTCTTCCGGAGAATCCGTATGACGCAGGCCTTGCCGTACGCGCGCCTGGTTGGTTCTGGCAGTTTTCTGCCTCCGAGGCTAGTGAGTAATGATGCACTGGCAGCTGATCTCGCGACGCGTCAGATTGAAACCTCTAACGATTGGATCGTTGAGCGCACGGGTATCCGGCAGCGTTATCTTGCCGATCCGGGCATAACGACGAGTGCGCTTGCCACCGAGGCCGCACGGCGAGCTTTGGCTGACGCAGGCGTTGAGGCAAGTGAGCTTGATTTAATTATTGTTGCGACCTCTACGCCAGATTTTGTGTTTCCGAGCACGGCATGTTTGGTGCAGGCCAATCTTGGTAATAAAGGTGCGGCGGCATTTGACGTGCAAGCCGTGTGCAGTGGTTTTGTTTATGGGCTGACAACCGCTGACAGTTTTATTCGTGCCGGACGCGCCAAGTGCGCTCTGGTGATTGGGGCCGAAGTCTTCTCCAGTATTCTTGACTGGAACGATCGTGCGACATGTGTACTGTTTGGTGATGGCGCCGGCGCAGTTGTTCTGAAGGCGAGTGAATCGCCCGGTATCATCGAGGCGGAGTTGCATGCCGACGGTAGCCAGATGAATATTCTCTGTGCTGCGGGTAATGTTGCTTTTGGGCAAGTGACGGGCGATCCGTTTTTACGTATGGATGGTCAAGCAGTTTTCAAGCAAGCGGTCACGGTGCTTGATCGCTCAGCGCGCAGTGTTGTTGAGAAAGCAGGCATGCAGTTGTCGGACATCGACTGGTTGATTCCGCATCAGGCTAATTTGCGGATCCTGACGTTTCTCGCCCGTAAACTAGACATTCCAACCGAAAAAGTTGTGGTGACCGTAGATCAGCATGCGAATACTTCGGCGGCCAGTATCCCACTTGCGCTGGATGTGGCAAGACGTGATGGACGCATCAAACCAGGTCATCTCGCTTTGCTACAAGGTGTAGGTGGCGGCTTTACTTGGGGTTCGGTGCTGCTGCGTCTTTAAAGCGTGTCGAGTCCTTATTGATAAACAGATTTTTTACGCACTCAAAACATCATGAAATTCGCATTCGTTTTCCCCGGTCAAGGTTCGCAGACAGTTGGCATGATGGATGCCTGGTCCAGTCATCCTGCGGCGATGGAAGTAATCAAACAGGCCTCAGCCGCCTTGGGCGAAGATCTGGGGGCGCTGATGGCGCAAGGTCCTGCAGAGCAACTCAGTCTGACCACCAATACACAGCCTGCCATGTTGACGGCTGGTGTTGCCATGTACGAAGCTTGGCGCGCAGCCGGTGGCCCACAGGCTGCTTTGATGGCGGGTCATAGTTTGGGTGAGTACGCAGCACTGACAGCCGCAGGTGCCTTGTCACTGGCCGATGCAGTACGTATCGTGCGTATCCGCGCCGATGCCATGCAAGCTGCCGTGCCGGTCGGTACTGGTGCAATGGCCGCGGTGTTGGGTTTGGATGATGATGGCGTGCGTGCTGCGTGTGCGGCCGCGGCGCAAGGTGAGATCGTTGAGGCAGTGAACTTCAACGCGCCGTCACAGGTTGTGATTGCAGGCCATGCGTCTGCGGTTCAGCGTGCGATCGAGGCTGCAAAAGCAGCTGGTGCAAAGCGCGCCATGATCTTGCCTGTTTCTGCGCCGTTTCATTCCAGTTTGCTCAAGCCCGCAGCAGATGTGTTGCAAGAGGCCTTAGCCAAGGTTTCTGTCGCGACGCCTGCGGTGCCGGTGATCAACAACGTCGACGTAAAGATTGAGCAAGACCCGGCCGCGATTCGTGATGCGTTGGTGCGTCAGGCGTGGCATGCTGTGCGCTGGGTAGAAATCGTACAGGAGATGAAGGCCCAGGGTATTACCCATATCGTCGAATGTGGCCCCGGCAAAGTCTTGACCGGGATGGTTAAGCGCATTGAGCCCGAGATTGTTGCGTTGTCGGTGACGGACCCTGAGTCAATGCAGGCTGCGCTCGAAGCGCTGGCCAGCGCTGGTTAAATTTGGAGCACACCATGGATCTCAAAGATAAAGTTGCATTGGTTACCGGTGCCTCGCGCGGAATTGGCAAAGCAATCGCGCTCGAGTTGGCTGCGCGTGGCGCGACGGTTGTGGGTACCGCCACCACTGAAGCCGGTGCACAGGGCGTGACTGCAATGTTGGCTCCGCACGGCGGGCGTGGCGTTGTGTTGAATGTGACGGATGCCTCTGCCTGCGATGCGTTGATTGATTCTTTGACCAAAGAAGCAGCTGGCCTGCATATTTTGGTGAATAACGCTGGTATCACGCGCGATAACCTCGCGATGCGCATGAAGGACGAGGACTGGGATGCAGTGCTGCAGACCAACCTCGGCGCCGTCTTCCGTCTGTCGCGTGCCGTCATGCGTGGCATGATGAAGGCACGCTGGGGACGCATCATTAACATTACGTCTGTTGTGGGTTCTAGTGGTAATCCCGGTCAAGCCAACTACGCGGCTGCTAAAGCTGGCGTGGCTGGCATGAGCCGCGCCCTGGCTCGCGAGCTGGGTAGCCGGGGCGTCACGGTCAATTGCGTGGCGCCTGGCTTCATTGAAACAGACATGACCAATGCCTTAGATGAAGGCCAAACCTCGGCACTTCTGGGGCAAATTCCCCTGGGTCGACTGGGTTCCGCAGCGGATATTGCCCATGCTGTCGCATTCTTAGCCTCGCCTAACGCGAGTTACATCACAGGTACGACGCTGCACGTGAATGGCGGCATGTACATGTAATAGGTTTTTTTTCTCCCGGTTAGCTATAATTCGCCGGACTTTTCCCCTTT
>CAMCWG010000040.1 GCA_945882005.1 Bordetella parapertussis | reverse complement strand
CCGACGCCTTGGCTATGTCTGCAGCAGGACCTCCGGGATGCAGGAGTTGCTGTTGATTCGCTCTTGGTAAATAGTGACCGGACGATGGGTCAAAACTTAGAGGCGTTAGCCGCCGGCACCATCGATTACGCACAGTATTTTGAACCCTTCGTGTCGCAGACCCTCGCGAGCGGCGCCGGTGTGGTGTTGCATGCGGCCAATAGTCGTGGCCCCACCGCCTACACTACATTCATTTCCACCCGAAAAATCATTGCTCAAAAGAAGGCGTTATTCGAAGCCATGATTCGCGCCGTTGAACTAATGGGTCCTTGGATTGAGGCGCATACTGGACAGGAGCTTGCAGCGCTCGTCGCACCGTTCTATCCACATGTAGCCACCGACATACTTGTTCAATCAATGGATCGATACAAGAGGGCAGGATTATGGTTTTGTAAGAAGACGATTTCGCGAGTGGGTTTCGAGCGACTAAAGCTAAGTATGCACCAAGGGGGATTTATTGACAGTAATCCCGCCTACGAAAATTGCATTGCAGAGTTTTCTCAGGAAGTATCCTAGAATTCACATACCGTCGCGCCTGAACCTATGCGTATTGACTAACACCGGAAATTTACTATGTCTCCCTGGAAAGCCGCCCACGTTGGCGATCACTTTGATCAAATTGATACACCGGCACTCGTTCTTGATCTAGATGCGTTTGAACGCAACATGAAGCGGCTACAAGATGCTTTCGCAGGTACGGATGTCCGAGTCCGCCCGCACGCCAAAAGTCATAAATGCCCGGATATCGCCTTGCGGCAGATTAAAAATGGAGCGGTTGGGATTTGTTGTCAAAAGGTGAGTGAAGCTGCAGTCTTTGTGGACGCAGGGGTGCAGGACGTGCTCATCACTAATCAGGTGGTCGGTACAAAAAAAGTTTCCCACGCCCTTGACCTGGCAGCGCGCGCTCGGATAGGAGTGCTAGTTGATCACGAAGAACAAATTCGTACGCTCGCGCAGGCAAGTGAGGCACGTAAAGTAAAAATTGACGTCTACATTGAAGTTGATGTGGGCATGGGTCGTTGTGGGGTCGACTCGATCGATCAAACGGTGGCTCTTGCGCGACTCATTGATCAGGCGCCTTACTTGAACTTTATGGGGTTGCAGTGCTACCACGGTAGTGCACAACACTACCGTTTGCCTCAAGAACGTAAGGACGCGATTGCTGCAACGTGCGCGACAGCCACTGCCACCAAAGCGGCAATTGAGAAAGTCGGCATCAAGGTTGAACGTATCACCGGCGCTGGCACGGGCTCGGTCATGCTTGAACGTGATTCGAAGGTCTTTAACGAGGTGCAGGCCGGATCCTATATCTTTATGGATCGGGACTATGCTGCCAACCAGCGAGATGGTCAGGATTTGCCGTTTGAGCATGCCCTGTTCATCAAGACGGCAGTCCTGAGTCATCCAACCAACGATCGAGCGGTCGTTGATGCGGGCCTCAAGGCATCAAGCGTGGACTCCGGCATGCCTGCAGTCTGGCAACGCAAAGACGCGAAGTATTTGAAGGCGTCCGATGAGCACGGCGCGCTGGAGCTCACTCCTGATTCGACAATTAAGCTGGGCGATGCAGTGATGTTGATTCCTGGCCATTGCGATCCAACTGTGAATTTATATGACGAAGTGATTTGTATTCGAGGCAATAAAGTAGAAGCCGTTTGGCCAATCTCGGCACGCGGTGCATTGCTATAAATCTAAAAAAGGAGATGACAATGATTAAGAATAGACCCCTGAAGGTGATCTTGGGTATTGTGGTTAGCTCAGGCTTGATGATGACGAGCGTAGTGGCCACAGCGCAGTCGACGACGAGCTATCCACAAGAGCCGGTCAAGTTTATTGTGCCTTACCCAGCGGGCGGTGTGAGCGATGTCTCGAGCCGGACGATCGCCGCTGCGTTGGGAAAAAAACTTGGTGCAAATATGGTGATCGAAAATAAGGCTGGTGCGGCCTCGACCGTTGCCAGTACCTACGTCGCTGGTCAAAAGCCGAACGGCTATACGCTTTATGCCGCTCCGGTCTCGATCGTGATTAACCCAGCACTGCAAGGCACTGTTAGCTACAAGCCCTATGAGAGCTTCACACCGCTTTCCATGATGATGAGCTCGGCTTTTGTGCTTCAGGTCAACAAGAGTTTGCCGGTTACTAACGTCAAAGAACTCATTGAGTTAATTAAGAAGAATCCTGACAAATATGCAATTGGTACATCCGGGGTCGGTTCGATTAATCACCTTGCTGCCGAGTACTTTATCCGTGAGTTTGGCTTGAAGATGGTCGTTGCGCACTACAAAGGCGGCATGCCTGCGGCACAGGACTTATTGGGTGGCCAGGTGCAGATGATGTTTTCTGCAGCGAACGAGGCTATCCCTTTTGTAACCAGTGACAAGACAAAGGGTTTGGCGGTGACTTCGCTTGAGCGCATTTCAACGTTGCCAAACTTACCAACTATGAATGAGGCTGCCGGGATAAAAAACTTTGAGGCAACATTTTGGTTAGCGCTTGTTGCTCCCGCAGGGATGGACAAGGCTCTTCAGGCACGTATTTCGGGAGCAATGCGCGAGTTAGGGACAGATAATGAATTACGTCAGCGTCTCAATCAACTCGGGATTGATCTTGTGACCTCTAGCCCTGAGGTCGTGACAGCCAATCTCAAGCGTGATGAGGAGAAGTGGACGACTTTAATCCGGTCCATCAAAATTAAATAATACGTTGTGTGTAGATGTGTCGTGTACCCACATGGCACATCCACTCGCCGCAAGCTTAGACCGCAGTAAAAACCTGAGAGGGGTCGGGTAAGCCTTTTACCTCGACCGCGTTGCCCGAGTAATCAAAAACTAAAAATACGGATTGCTCTCGGGGCGTACCTATAAAAATCCTGTCTGGTTCCATCGCAAACGGAACCTCTGCATCTCGCAGTCTCGTTAACATTCTGTCGTAGATCGCCGGAGTCACAATCACACCGTAGTGCCTAAGGGGATAGTTACCACGTCCGATCGTAATAGAGGTGTGTGACGCCTCGACTTCTGATAATTGTGCAACGAGGTGGTGCCCGAAAAAATCGATATCAAGTCGATCTTCCTGGCGACGCGTAATCTTACATTCAAGAATCTCACCGTAAAACTTGATTGTCGACGCGATGTCTTTGATGGGGACTGAAAGGTGAATCATTGCTTTATTCATGATGCTTCCCAGACTTTCATAAAAAAAAGGCGTGTCATGAAGACACGCCTTTTATTGTTGCAAGATTATTGCGGTTTGATATTTGCCGCTTTAACGACTGCCGCGTAGCTCGCCAAATCATTTTTGATTTGATCGCCGTAGGCTTTCGGTGTTCCGGGTGTGGCTGTGATACCTAAAACCTCAAGGCGTTTCTTGACGTCCGGATCAGTCAGCACATCATTTAACGTACTGTTCAGCTTCGTGATGACGGCCGCTGGAGTCTTGGCTGGAGCCAAAATGCCTACCCAGGAAGCGAGCAGGAAGTTAGGCAAGCCCGCTTCGATAAATGTTTGTGTATCGGGCAGTGATGGTGACCGTTTGGCGCTTGGCACACCAATCGCCTTGATTCGCCCTGCCTTGATATGCGGGAGTGCGCCAGCGACTGCTGTGAAGACCAGAGGGATATTGCCGCCTTGCAGATCAATCATGGCCTGGCCACCACCCTTGTAGGGTACGTGTACAAGCTTAGAGCCGGTTTTAATATTGAGCGTCTCACCGGCAATGTGCGGTGTGCTACCCAGACCAGATGTGCCGTAATTCAGCCCGTTAGGCTCAGACTTTGACAATGCAATCAGTTCTTTGATGTTGTTGGCTTTAACCGAAGGATGCGCCACGATGATCAAATCCGCATCGCCGATCTTCCCGACTGGTGCAAAGTCCTTCACTGCGTCAAATGGTACCGATGCAAAGACATGTGGGTTGATGACCATTGTGCCGTCAAAGCCCAACAAGAGGGTGTAGCCATCTGGGTCTGCTTGTGCAACTTGACTCGTACCGATGTTTCCCGAGGCGCCTGGTTTGTTTTCAACGATAACTTGTTGGCCAAGGCGCTTTGTCATTTGATCCGCGATAAGACGCGCGCTTGTGTCCGTTACTCCACCTGGAGTGAAGGGGACAATCAGGCGAATTGCCTTGGTCGGATATGCGCTTTGCGCATACGTCGTGCTGACGAGGCCTAGAGATGCTGCGGCCGTTGTTAACAGTGCAGCAATGATCTTTCGTTTGTGAATTTGCATAATGATCCTCAGTTCCGGCGTTAATTAATGAACCACACCACGTTTTGTGTTGTTCCATTGTAAAAATGCTACGGCTGCCATGATTCCAAACCCAATCACATCGGTGATGAGGCCTGGCTTAATGAGGCAAGCTGCTGCGATGAGTAGCAGCACGCGATGCGTGAATGTTGCATAGCCTACGAGCCATCCAAAAAATCCCCCTGCAAGGGCGATCACTCCAATCATTGCTGTGACGACCGACCACATTAAAGTGATCCAGGAGGTGTCATCTTTAAAAATCAGAAGTAGCGATGGTTCATACACAAACATGAACGGGACAATATAGGCTGGCGCAGCAGCGCGCATCGCGGCGAATCCGGACTCCCACATGTTCGCTTTGGCTAACGCTGCGGCAGCAAACACCGCTAATGCTACCGGTGGAGTGATTGCGGATAGAATTGCAAAATATAAAGCAAACATATGCGCGGAGGGAGCTTCAACACCGAGCTTGATAATGGCCGGCACTAAGAGCGAAACCATCACGATGTATGCAGGTGTTGTTGGCATACCCATACCAAGCACGATACCGGCTAGGGCTGTCAGCAGAAGAGCAAGAAACAGAGAGTTATTTGCAAGCTCAATCACGATTTGTGTGAAAACAATCCCTAGGCCCGTGATTGTTACGCAACCAATAACGATGCCGGCGCAGGCGCAGGCCATCGTGACGGACAAGGCGCTGCGCGCACCTTCTTCTAGCGCTTGAACCACCGTCTTCCACGTAATGCCTTCGCGGGTCAGCTTGCGCATCAATGCGACAGGCAAGCAAGAGATTGCCGCAACGAGCGCACACAGCGGCGCTGAAAAACCTAGAAATAGGCCAAATAAGATAATGAAAATTGGAATAAACAGATGACCACGCTCCAGCATCACCTGCTTAAATCTGGGGAGTTCGCTTTCTGGTACGCCTGCAAGTTTGTATCGCTTCGCCTCAAAATGCACTGCGAAGAAAACAGATGCGTAATAAAGCAACGCAGGTATGACGGCCCACAAGGCAACTTGGGCATACGGCACAGCGAGAAATTCAGCCATGACGAAGGCGGCTGCCCCCATCACAGGCGGCATCAGCTGTCCGCCAGTCGAGGCGACTGACTCAACTGCAGCGGCAAACGATGGACGAAAGCCAGTTCGCTTCATGAGTGGGATGGTGATCGGGCCATCCACCATTACGTTGGCGACCGCACTACCAGATACCGTTCCAAAAAGGGACGAACTCACCACAGCTACTTTACCGGGGCCGCCGGCATATTTGCCTGTGATGGACATTGCGAAGTCCATGAATAACTGGCCTGTACCGCTTTTTTCCATGAACGCACCGAAGATCACGAATAGCATGACATACGATGCAGAGACACCTAGCGTCGAGCCAAAGATGCCTTCTGTTGAAAAATACAATTGCTCCATTAATACAGGCAATTTAATTTGCGTAAAAAATGCTGTGTAAGCAACGAAAAGGATTGCTGTCACCGGTAGCGCCCAGCCAATCACGCGCCGAGTGCCTTCTAGAACGATGAGAACCATGACGAACGAGTAGAACAGGTCAGTCTTGGTCAATTCGTCAATGTATATGATGCGATTTGTGAAATTTTCATAGTCAATGAAAATATGCGCGATCGCAGCGATCCCCAGGGCCAGAAGCAACATGTCGTAGGAACGTGCTGTGATGCCTCCCGTCGGGCTCGAGGGGTAGAGCAGGAACACCAGCGCCAATGCAAACATCAAGTGCGTTCCGCGAAAGATGACAGCTTCGGGAGGACCGAAGCCAGCAACATACATGTGATACAGCGACATCGCCACTGCGAGCATGGTGATCAGTGTCTTCAGTGCCTTTGACGATGGATCAATAGCAATACTTTCGTCGGATATAACCTGTTGCATGGTGCGAGTGTTCCTTTTTTGCAGCGTTACCGCGGGTATTTATAGTGCTCCAACTTCCTTGTAGTACTTCGCGGCACCTGGGTGCAGTGGCACACCAATATCGGTTGCCATCACTTTTGGCGTAAGGCCTTCCATCGCTTTGCTCACGGCAACCATTGAAGGAATGTTTGTCGCCATGGTTTTAACCATGTCGTAGACAACTTTCTCAGGTAAGTCGCAGGCAACGATCAAGTGGGTCAGGTAGCCGATCGCAGGGACATCTTGTGTCTGTTTCGGGTACGTGCCTGCCTTGATAATCAACCGGTTGTAACCAGGATTCAAGTTTTTCATGTAGGCCATGGTCTTGTCGTCCACTGGTACGAGGTTCACGTCACGTCCACTGGCCAAGTCCATCACAGCGGAGGCCGGTGATGTGGTTCCCAAAGTAAACACTTGGGCGTGACCGTCTTTCATCATCGAAACAGCGTCTGTGTAACTGGCTTGGAAATTGACTTTCGACAACGACTTGTAGGTCATGTCATTTGCCTTGAGGATCAAGTCCGTCAAGAGTTCACCTGTGTTGCCTTTTGATTGCGTGACGAGCGACTTACCTTTGATATCAGCAAAAGAGTTCACTTTGGCTGATTGGAGAGCAACGACTTGGAAAAACTGTGGGTACAAGTTGGCCATTTGGCAAACTTTGGTTACTTTCTTGGGGAACGGAGCACGTCCAGCTAAACCGTCCACTGTGCTGCTCGAGTTACCAAAGCCAAGTTGAACCTTGCCCTCGTCAACGCCGCGAACGTTTGCAATACCAGCGCCGGGCGAGGAAGTCACTTGTAAGCCGGGAATGGCTTTTTCCCACATGCCTTTTAGCGCTCCGCCGAGTGGTACCCATACGCCGCCTTGGGGCCCGGTCATCATCGTGACCTGTTGAGCCGTGGCTGGCGTGGCCGATAGTAGCAAGGCTGATAGTGCAACAGTTGATAGACTAAATTTTGTTAGGTTTTTCATGGTCTCTCCAAAAAAAGCGGATGTTTTTCAGCACAGAACAGTTGCTGGGTTTGCATTGCCTGATGAGGCCGCGCAGCGAGGAAACGATTACGCGGCCAAAAACTAGCCCTTGATTCTACACAGCACAGCTCCTTAAAGAGCTGTTTAAGCTGGGAACCTAGGGTTTGTCTGTACAGGGTCGGTGCGAGGGGCTCGCAAGGTATTTATGTTGGAAAGGTCACCACGTGATCGACGCCTAAGCGAATGCCGATCTTTTCACCAACAGCGTGATCGTGGTGGCTCGGGACATAGGCAACCAGCTCAAGACCTGAATCCAGACGTAAGGTGTAGAGAAAATCTGCACCCCGGAAAGTCTTGCGTAAGACCGTTGCTAACAACGGGCTCGTGTCGTCGTGCTGGATGTCGTCGGCGCGAAGCAGAACGTCGACAACTGTGCCGACAGGATCATGATGATCATTGTCTAGTTGCAACCTACCGAGTTCGATCTCTACCGTCGCACCCTGCTGAATCGTCCCCGGTACAAACACGCCACGCCCGATAAAGTCAGCAACATAGCGACTGCTCGGCTCATGGTAGAGATCGTAAGGCGTATCCCATTGCACCATCCGGCCTTGTGACATCACTCCAATGTGATCCGCAAGAGCGAAGGCTTCGAACTGGTCGTGCGTGACTAGTAGCGCGGTCACGCCATTAGTCTTAAGAATGTCTCGCATTTCTGCCGCGAGGCGCTCGCGCAAATCGATGTCAAGGCTTGAGAAGGGCTCATCCAACAAAATCAGGTCTGGCTCTGGAGCCATGGCACGTGCCAGTGCAACCCGTTGTTGCTGCCCGCCACTGAGTTCATGCGGATAGGCTTGTGCCTTGTCGGCAAGGGACACGCGCTCGAGCCAGGCTAAACCGACCTCGCGGCGTTTGCTGATAGCAAGCGAACGCAGACCAAACACGACATTATCTAGAACATTCAAGTGCGGAAATAAGGCAAAGTCTTGAAAAACCATCCCGACACGACGCAAATTCGGGGCGACCTGGACATTTGAAGAGCTGACAATCTTGCCATTTAGTTTGATTTCGCCTGCTTGTAGCGCTTCGAAGCCACAAATTGCTCTCAAAATAGTCGATTTCCCACAGCCCGACGGGCCAAGAAGGCAGGCGATGTCTCCACGCGCTAGACTAAGGCTTAAATCTTCGACGATTGGCATCCAGCCCCGACCGTCTAGGCGCGGGTAACCGACTCGGACGTTTTCAAGCAAAAGCAGGGGTTGTGTCTCATTCATCTTTATAATTTTCGCACTAACTGGGATTTGCTTCCAGAAACCGAGTTTTAGCCCTGCGGCCTCCTTCGATGCATCGTGTTGTTGCCCTGATCGCCTTACTGTTGTCCTTACCACTGTTAGGGCTGTTTATTCCCTTTTTTCAGACCCAGGGGGGGGCTAGCGCCGTCGATCTTGGTGCGCAAGGGACCTTACTGCACTTATGGAAGTTTGTGCTCGGGGATTATCTGGTCTCCACCTTTGTTCTTTTGATCGGTGTGGGTGCCGGTATTTTCATTCTTGGGGTTGGTAATGCGTGGCTGGTTGCGAACTATCAGTTTCCTGGCAAAAGAATATTTGAGTGGGCTTTAATTCTGCCCTTGGCTATTCCAACGTATGTGATGGCCTACCTCTTCGTTGATGTCTTGCAGTTTGCGGGTCCACTTCAAACCTTGCTTCGACAGATGCTCGACGTTGAGACGTTGTGGTTCTTTCCCGACCCCCGCTCGTTGGGCGGAGCAATGTGGTCTTTTTCCTTTTGTTTGTACCCCTATGTTTATTTGATTGCCCGTACGGCCTTTCTCGATCGTAGCGGCCGACTCTCCGAGGCAGCTGAAACGCTTGGTTATAGTGGCACGCAAGCTTTTTATCGTCTCGTGTTGCCGATGGCAAGACCTGCAATATTTGCAGGGATGGCGCTTGCGCTTATGGAAGTGCTCGCAGATTACGGTGCAGTGTCTTATTTTGGTGTGGAGACCTTTGCTACCGGCATTTTCAAAGCTTGGTTGTCTTTTAGCGATCGCCTAGCCGCGGTGCAGTTATCGCTGGGTTTATTAGTTTTTGTTGGATTGATTTTTTATATCGAGCAAAGTAATCGGGCGCGCTTGCGTTACGCCAGCTCTGGGGTGATTCAGCGTGCAGTCTTACCCAAGGCGTTACGAGGACGCAAAGCCTTTTGGGCTTTTGGGTTTTGCGGGTTGACGCTTTTGTGTGCATTTATTGTCCCCGCACTCGCGTTAATCAATCTTCTATGGCAGCAAGGGCTAAGCATAGACGTTCGTTACGCCAAGTGGCTAACCAATTCATTTTGGCTCGCGTGTGTCACAGCTTTGATTTCTGTTGCGTGTGCAGTGGCGCTCGCCTATGCGGCGCGCTTAACCAAGAGCAGGACCCTGGTCTGGGTCAATCGGCTGCTTGGCTTGGGATACGCTTTGCCGGGCGCAGTGCTATCGGTCGGGATCTTGTCACTACTGGGCTTGATTGAAGCGGCTTGGATTATGTCTGCGACTTCCTGGGTACTCATTTATGCATATCTGATCCGATTTTTGTCATCTAGCTTGCAAAGCGTCGAGACGGGGTTGTCGCGCATAACGCCCTCTATGGACGGAACGGCTGCTTTACTCGGTGCAACGCCTTTCCGCGCAATGCGCGACATTCATTTTCCGTTGCTCAAGCGCAGTCTGCTAACGGCCGGTTTATTTGTCTTTGTCGATGTGATGAAGGAGTTGCCTGCCACACTACTTTTACGCCCATTTAACTTCGACACCCTAGCCGTGGCGACGTATCAGTTGGCGGCGGACGAACGTTTGGCTGAGCTTGCGCTACCCTCGCTCACGATTGTTCTGGCTGGCCTTGTGCCAGTCATTTTGCTGTCTCGGGCTATGTCAGGCTCGAAACGGTATTGATAATCATTCTCATTTGGTGTATTCTACTCATACACGTTCGGACTGAACTTTTTAATGAGTAGCAAAATGAGCAGCAAAATCAGTAGCAAAATCAGCCCCCAAGGCGCTGTCAAACAGCGGGCGGAAAATTGGCCGCTTCAGGGTTTCAAACGCTTGTTTGTTTTTGCGGCTATCGCGTGTTCGTCGTTTGCTTGGGCGGATAAGCCCGCCGAGCTCAACCTGTACTCGGCGCGTCACTATCAAACAGACGAAGCGCTCTACAACGACTTCACAAAATCAACCGGCATCAAAATCAATCGTATCGAAGCATCCGATAACGCTCTGATTGAACGGCTCAAAAGTGAAGGTGCAAAAAGTCCAGCGGATGTCATTTTGCTTGTCGATGCCGCGAGGCTGTGGCGCGCTGAGACAGATGGATTGTTTCAACCGATCAAGTCAGAATATTTAGAGGCACGAATTCCTGTAAATCTGCGATCGCAAGTTTTGCCTGAGGGCGTGAAGTGGTTTGGGTTTTCAACGCGTGCGCGCGTGATTGTTTATAACAAGGCGCGCATGCAGGCTAGCGATGTTGATAGCTACGAGAAACTTGCAGAGCCACGTAATAAAGGGCAGGTGTGTACACGCTCAGGATCACATCCTTATATGCTGTCTCTGGTTGGTGCAATGATTGATCGCGAAGGTGTCCCCGCGACTGAGGCTTGGGCGCGCGGTATGGTTGCAAACATGGCGCGTGCGCCACGAGGCGGTGACACGGATCAGATTAAAGCAGTCGCATCAGGTGAATGCGGTGTTGCCTTGACCAACTCCTATTATTTTGTACGTATGCTGCGGTCCAAGAAACCCGAAGATCAGGCGCTTATCGCAAAGCTTGGTTTTGTTTGGCCTAACCAACAGACCAGCGGTACGCACATTAATATCGCGGGTGGCGGTGTGGCAAAAAATGCTCCACATCCAGAGGCGGCAAAGAAATTTCTTGAGTACTTGGCGAGTGATGCGGCGCAAGCATACTTTGCGGATGGTAACAACGAGTGGCCCGTGGTCACGAGCGTAAAAGTTGAGAACGAAGGCCTCGCCAAGCTTGGCAACTTTAAGGTGGAAAACGTCTCGGTTGCTGCGATGGGACGCAACCAAGTTGAAGCGCAGAAAATTCTTGATCGAGCGCGTTTCAAATAGCGCTTAAAGATATCGAAAATGTCTGTGGCAAGAAAAAGGCCTCGCTAATGAAGCATTAGCGAGGCCTTTTTTCGTAAGAGTTAGCTTTCGCTTACTCTTTTATTACAGCTTAGGCGCCCCAAGGACGAATTGCCGCTTTGAGCTTCTTGTAGCCGTCGATATAGCGTGGACGCTCGCCACCATAAATCTTGTCGAAGGTAGCAAGTTGCGCATCCAGCCAGTCGGCCAATTGCTTATTGCCTGGGTTAGCAGCTTTGTAAGCCTCGTTGATCAGAACGAAGTGAATACGTGGATCGTAAGGCTGCTTTTCGCCACCAACTGTTTCGTCACCGTCGAGCAAACGCAAAAGCATTGCATCTGCTGAGCCCAGTGTTTGTTCGTAAATTGGTGCACCGTGGACACGATACATGACGCTGGTCATGTCTTTACCGTTTGTCATGGTGAAGCCCATCTCTGTCCAAAGCTTCTTCATGTCAACGTTAGCGCCAACTTTGTCTAGAACAATCTGGCCCCAGTCGCGCAGTACATCGGGTGCGTCTGCCATCAGGTCGGTCAAACGATCGCCGTCGAGGTCCGTTGCGTAAACGATGCAAGGGCGTTGACGAATCATGTCATGCAGGAGCAGACCAAAGTTGGTGTCGGAGATGTGCTCGTAGATATCACCACCCCAGTTTTCCATGCCAGCCTTGAAGTCTTTTGGCAGGCAGGCAACGATTGCATCAACGTTCGCGCGATGCTCTTCATAGGCGTCAACAGTATATTGGCGCTTGAGCTTGAACTTCGTACCCTGCAACAACCAACGCATGATGCCAGCGTTGATCGCATCTTCCTGAGCCTGGGTAGGCTTGGTCGCGACACGGCCGATCTGACCTGTTTCGTGAACCATCTTCAGGAACAAACGTGCTGCGTAAGCCATGCGAACGCCTGGGGTGTTCATTTCTGAGTGGATCACGCCGGTCGCTGGGTCAACTTTGAATTTCTTTTTGTCTTGCGAGTAAGGCAGACCTGGCATGAAACGGATGCTGGTGATGCCGCCGTAAGGCCGCACGTTGCAATAGACGCCTGCGGCGGTGCGCAGAGGTGCGTTCGCAGATTTGCCGTTTACAACAACCTTTTTGCCGCCTTCGTTCACCATGAAGTCGCCTGCCGTCGACCACTTCAGTGCGGTGTAGTCGAGCTTGCCGAACCATTCCAGCGACTCAAGTTTGGAGTCATGACGGAACTGGGCCATCATTGGGACGCCAAGGAAGGGCAGGCCGAGCACGTCGAGTGCCATCAGCGTGCCGTTCAGTGCGAACATGTCGGTGAATGCGTGTGCAACAGGCTTGATGCCACCCTGGGCGTTACCACCTTCCCAGATGATCGCATCGGGACACCCAGTGGGCTTGACCGAAGAGCGCTTGTAGATACCGTCAAGCATCTTGAAAAGATCGCCGTTTTGTTCTTCTTGGGCGATTTTTAGCAAATCCAAATGTTGTGTCATGAGCGAAAAGCCTCAAATTTGATAGGTGAGTAAAGATAGACAGTCTAAGTGGGATTATCGCATTACTACGCGCCTTGACCAAGTTGGGTTAGCGAATCGCCTAGCCTGTAGCCAGTGGAAGTAGCCCTCAAGACCGATCCAAAGCCATGTGCTTGATTTTTATCAAAGCAAAACCCTTAAAAACCAATTAATTTATCAATTAATAAAATATTTTTATATATATCGTATAAAGAAAATATTAGTTAATTGTTTACTTAAGAGGTGTATACATGGCAAATCAATCACAAACTAAGCCGGCGAGTGGGCAGCCATCGCGCTGGACGCCCTATCTAGTTGGGGTTGGCATTGGGGTGCTGAGCTGGATCGTCTTTGTTGTGGTCGCCAATCCAATTGGCATCACAACTTCAATCGGCCAAATCGCGGGTGGCGTCATGAGCCCGATCATTGGTTCCGAGGCGGTATCGACAAATTCCTATTGGAAAACCAATGTCATGAAACTCGACTACGGCACCTTGTTTCTGATAGGAACATTTTTCGGTGCTCTGGCCTCATCGCTGATTTCTCGCACGTTTGTAATTGAAACGATTCCGACGGTGTGGCTCGAGCGCTTTGGTCCCTCCAAAGCGAAACGGTACTCGGCAGCGATTGTTGGCGGCGCGTTAGCCATGTACGGCGCACGTATGGCGGGAGGTTGCACGAGCGGCAACGGTATCTCGCAAGGGTTGCAGCTCGCTGCGGTCGGATGGACATTCCTAATGGTGATGTTTACCTCTGGTCTCATCACTGCGGCGATTGTCTTTCGCACAGGTCAAACCAAATAAATAGATCAGGAGAAAAACCATGTTCCCAATTAAAGGCGAAGCAGCCCTAGTTCTTGCAGTTGTTTTTGGATTTGCGTTCGGGTGGTTGCTGCATAGAGGTAAAGTGACAAGCTATAACGTCATCGTGAATCAGTTTCTTTTACGCGATTTCACCGTACTGAAAGTCATGATGACCGCAATTATTGTTGGCGGCGTTGGCGTGTTGATACTTAAAGACGTTGGTCTGGCGAAGTTGCATATCCGTGATGCAAACATGCTCGGAACCATTGTAGGTGCCGCAATTTTTGGTGTGGGGATGGTGCTTTATGGCTACTGCCCGGGCACTGGTGTTGCCGCAGTGGCAACAGGCAGTGTCCATGCGCTGGTCGGGGTGGCGGGAATGCTGATTGGTGCCGTGTTGTAT
>CAMCWG010000039.1 GCA_945882005.1 Bordetella parapertussis | reverse complement strand
AGGTGTCTCGCTTTAGGTAATCGAAGAGTGTCGCTGTTTGTTCAAAAAATAAGGGTAAGTAGTATTCGACGCCTGCAAAGGGGATGCCGTTACCCATGTCTTTATAGGGTAGCGCGCGTGAGGGATCGCCCTCAAAGACTTCACGAAACTGCGCGCGAAAATGATTGCGCGCCGGTTCGTCCATCGGGAATTCGCGACCCGGCAAGAGCTGCACGGACCCCACGGGATACAGGCTTCGTTGGGTGTCGATATCGAAGGCGCGAATCGATTCAATCTCATCATCGAACAAATCGATGCGATAGGGCACGACCGAGCCCATCGGAAACAAATCGATTAGGCTGCCACGTACGCAGAACTCCCCCGGTGCGGTGACTTGCGAGACATGCGCGTAATTGGCGAGCATCAGTTGTTCGCGAAGCGCAGCTTCATCAAGCTTGTCTTTTTGCTTAAAGGAGAACGTGTAGGCCGCTAAAAAATTTGGGGGTGCCAGACGGTAAAGTGCCGTGGTAATAGGAACTGTCAAGACATCGACTTCACCCAGCATCAGGGCGTGGAGCGTGCGCAGACGCTCGGAGATCAGATCTTGGTGCGGAGAAAAGCTGTCATACGGCAAGGTCTCCCAGTCGGGCAGGGGCCGCACGCGCAGCTTGCTTGAGAAAATCGGGATTTCTTCGGCGAGCCGTTGTGACTCGAGCGGCTCAGCTGTCAGCACGACAATCGGTTTGCCGGCCGCGAGGGCTAGTTCTGTGAGTAACCACGCGTCACCAGATCCGGGAGGCGTGGGGTGCGTATAGCGCTGGCCAGGCTTCAGGGCGGCCAGTAAGGCAGAAATAGAGGGTGCTACAACAGACATTCAGGACCAGCCAGAGAAGGGCGCGCGCGCCAGGTGGGCACGGTCAGACACTTAATTATAAAATCAAGCGCTTATGACCCGTACAGAATCCTCAGAACGCCAAGATCGCCTGATTGCCCTCGTGCCTGCCGCAGGGGTTGGAGCGCGTGCGCTTAGAGCAGAGGACGCTCACATCCCTAAGCAGTATCGCCTTCTTGTCGGCAAAGCCATGCTTAGGCACACCGTTCAGGCATTGTTAGCGGATCCTCGTATTGATCAGGTACGTGTGGCTGTCGCGCCTGAGGACGATCAGGCTGCCGAGGTGCTGCAAGGCTTGCCTCGGGTTGTCTGCGTACACTGTGGCGGTGATACACGGGCACAGACGGTCTACAACGCACTGTGTGACGCTCAACTTGCTGGGCACGACTGGGCGCTCGTGCACGATGCTGCCCGCCCAGGCTTGCCTGCTGAGGCCCTGGGTCGCTTGATCGACGCTTGTCTTCCGAACGGCGTAGGGGGCTTGCTTGCGCTGCCAGTGCCCGACACGGTTAAGCGTGCGCGCACCTCTGCCACCGCGGTCTCGGGCATTGCTTCGGTGGAAACGACGCTTGCGCGCGAGCGGCTCTGGCTCGCCCAGACGCCTCAAATGTTTCGCGCTGGTTTGCTTCGCTCCGCGCTAGAGCAGGTCTTAGCGCGCGCCGCACAGACGGATCATGTGCCGACAGACGAAGCGCAAGCGATGGAAGCAGCGGGCTATGCGCCGCTACTCGTACCCGGATCAGGTCGTAACACCAAGATCACGTGGCCCGACGACTTTGAATGGGTGGAATCCTGGCTATGAGTCATTTTTCTTTGCGGATTGGTCAAGGTTTCGATGTACATGCTCTGGTTGAAGGGAGGCCCTTGATTTTGGGGGGCGTGACGATTCCGCACACGCACGGTCTAAAAGGTCACTCCGATGCGGACGCGCTTTTGCATGCGATTACGGATGCGTTGCTTGGAGCGGCAGGCTTGGGCGATATTGGCCGACATTTTCCAGACACTGATCCAGCCTTCAAAGGCGCGGATAGTCGCGCCTTATTGCGGCAGGCGTATCGACTCGTACAACAAGCGGGTTGGACATTAGTGAATGTGGATGCAACGATTCATGCGCAACAACCCAAGATTGGCCCACATGCGGCAGCGATGGTCGCCAACATCGCTGCAGATCTCTGCGTGCCCTCGGGTGACATCAATATCAAAGCTAAAACTAACGAAGAGCTTGGGCATCTTGGCCGTAAAGAGGGCATCGCTGCCAACGCGGTGGTGTTGCTCAGGGCGCGCGACACGGCCGCTCAGGCTTAAGCGCGTTAATAGCGCCCGTCTGGCACGAACACATAGCCAAGTCCCCATACCGTCTGTATGTAGGCTGGTTTGGAGGGATTGTTTTCCAGCATTTTGCGCAGCCGAGAGATCTGCACATCGAGGCTGCGATCGTAGGCGCGGTAATCCCTGCCGCGGGCTAATTCCATTAATTTGTCCCTTGACAACGGGATGCGTGGGTGCCGGGCAAAGACTTTGAGCACAGAAAATTCGCCGGTCGTGATGGGGATCACGGCATCGCCACGCAACAGTGTGCGTGTTGACAAGCTCAGAACATAGGGACCAAAGTGGATGGACTCGTTTTCTTGGCTGGGTGCGCCAGGATGCTCGTCGGTGCTGCGCCGGCGCAAGATCGCGTTGATACGGGCTAACAGCTCACGCGGGTTAAAGGGCTTGGATAAATAGTCGTCTGCGCCCATTTCAAGCCCGATAATGCGATCAATCTCTTCGGCCTTAGCGGTGAGCATGATGATCGGGGTGCTGTCGTGGTTGGCGCGCAGCCGTCGGCAGATCGACAAACCATCTTCACCGGGGAGTGTCAGATCAAGAATCAATAGGTCGATGTGTTCGCGATACCAAATTTTTGACATTTCGCGACCGTTTTCAGCGGTTTGAACCATAAAGCCTTGTTCAGTGAGGTAGCGGCGCAGCAGCTCGCGCAGGCGCAAGTCATCGTCGACGACGAGGATTTTGCGAGAAGGGGAAGCGTATAAAGTATTCATGAGTGAAAATGTAACCGCCTCAGCGTGGTTTGCGCCGTGACGCTTACAACGTTTTACAAATGCAAAAAGTGAATGCTTAATTTGTTACAAGATGTATCAGTGCGATCCGTTTGTCTGCATCCGCTTCATTACAATTGCGGCATGACTCATATTCTTGCGATCGAAACGTCGACCCCGTTGTGCACGGTGGCACTTGTGTCCGAGCGCAATGGTCAGATCACAACCACACAGCGTTCACTTGAAGGCACCTCGGGACACGCGGCTAGTGTGCTGCCGCTCATCGACACCTTGCTAGATGCGTGTGCCGTATCGCGTCAGGACCTGAGCGCCGTGGCTTTCGGTCAGGGCCCAGGTGCTTTCACCGGAATTCGCGTGGCCTGCGGAGTCGCGCAAGGTCTCGGTTTGGCACTCGGCATCCCTGTCGTAGCAGTCGGCGCGCTACCCGCGATCGCCACGACGACGAGTGTCAGACACCCCGGCAGCCTTATTTTGGCGGCGCTTGATGCGCGGATGGATGAGATCTACTTTGCTGCCTTTGTTGATACCCCCTCAGAGGGACTCGTCGTGCTGCAGCCGCCGGTTTTGATGACGGCGGCCGATACACCCTTGTTTGTTTCCCAGCGCTCTGCGCTATGGCTGAAGCGCGCAACCGCTGAGATGGGCTCTACTCCCACTGTTTGTCTGGTGGGTGAAGGGTGGAGCGTCGCCGGTGCTCGAGCGGGTTTGTCTGAGGATTGGGTTGCAGATGATTTAAGTGCCCGGCCTGAGGCTCAAGCTATGGGGCCGCTGGCGTTGCGTGCGTTTAAACAGGGTGAGGCAGTGGCGCCCGAGCAAGCGGCACCCTTTTATTTGCGCGACAAAGTTGCCTTTACGACCGCTGAGCGTGCAGGAGGCTTGGGTGGCAATCCGCGTGCGCATGCGCCGACCGCAGTTGCGCTCTTGCCAATGCTGAGTGCCGACCTAGCAGAGGTCGTGGCACTTGAGGCTGCTGTGCAGTCGTTTCCCTGGACCTCCAAGAACTTTGAAGATGCGCTCGCTGCGGGCTACTCGGCCTGGGTCTTGCGAGAAGAAGCCGAGCTCGTCGGTTTTTGTATTGCCATGTTGGCGCCAGACCTTGTGCACATTCTTGTCATCGCGGTCGCGCGCGCCCGGCAGGGCCAGGGACTTGGCCGACAACTTCTGGAGCAAGCCTCGCGCAGTGCCCGTCAGCATGGTGCTGAAGGCCTGTTGCTTGAGGTTCGACCCTCCAATCATCAAGCGCTCGCTTTTTACGAAAAGCAAGGTTTTGTCCAGATTGGAGTGCGCCGGGATTACTATCCTGCAGGTAGGGGCCAACGCGAAGATGCGCTAGTCCTTAAAAAAGCCTTCGAACAGTCTTGACTCCCCAGGCAATTTATTCGTAACGTATGACCGACCCTCATCCCTCAACGCTTTCGCTTAGCGCACTGCAAATTGCTTGGCTAGCAGAGCTGGGTATTGAAAAGCCGTGGTTGCCTGCGCAGGCAGCGTTGCCTGCTCAACATGCTGGCGAGGCTGTACGCAAGAGCCCGCCACAGCCTCGACCGGCGAAACAAACGCCGTCCGTTGTTGCCGCAAAGCCAAGCGCACAAAAAGTTGTTCAGACGATGGCGACGCCAGAGCATGTTGCGGGTTTGGCGGATTTGGCGGCGCTCTCTGCGGCTGTCCATGCCTGCACAGCGTGCGGACTATGTTCGGCGCGGCAACAGGCCATCATGGGTGAGGGTGTTACACAACCAGCCATTATGGTGGTCGGTGAAGCGCCTGGTGAGCAAGATGATAGGCAGGGTCAGGCCTTTGTAGGACGTCCTGGCGTGCTGCTCGACAATATGTTGGCTGCCATTCAGAGCGGACGAGGCCATGACGCGTATGTAACCACCATCATTAAGTGTCGTCCCACAGGGAATCGCAATCCTCGCCCAGAGGAGGTTGCTGCATGTCAACCGTATTTGATGCGCGAGATTGCTTTGCAGCAGCCTTTTACGATTCTGGCGTTGGGCCGTTTCGCTGCACAAGCTCTGTTGGGTAGCGAGGAGCCTCTGCAAGCGTTACGTGAGCGTACGCATAGCATTAAAGTGGGGGCACGAACTATTCCGCTGGTCGTGAGCTATAACCCGTCTTACCTGCTCAGCCATCCCAACGAAAAAGCCGCTGCCTGGAAGGACTTGCAACGCCTCAAAGCGCTTTGCCGTGCCCCTCTTGGCCAATCTGGTCCAGCAAATTAGGGTCTCTTCGCTGGTTCAGCTGGTTCCAGCGAATCATCACCACCATCAATGCAGCGACCAAGAGCCCAAAAATCCAGATAATGACGTTGATTGGCATATCGAGCCACAGCATCAAGGTGTAGACCGCGACCATGAGCAGAATGTTCAGTTGCTCATTAAAGTTTTGCACTGCAATCGAATGCCCCGCTGACAGCAATACATGCCCACGATGCTGCAGGAGGGCGTTCATGGGAACCACAAAGTACCCTGAGGTCAGCCCGATCAGTATCAACAGGATGTAGGCCGTCCAGGGTAAATCGACCCCGAGGATGTGAATGGTCCACAGGGGGTCGACAAAGGGCATCAGCATCACGATGAATCCCATGGCCACCCCAAGCGGTAAAACATTGAGCGCACTACGCAAAGGAACTCGACCCGCCATTACCGAGCCACCGATGGTGCCCAGGGCAGTGATGCCCATCAGAATAGATGCTTGGTCAAGGCGGTAGCCCAGGTGGTCGCTGCCCCATTCGATGACGATGAGCTGAAGCGTGGCGCCCGCGCCCCAGAATAAAGTGGTCACGCCAAGAGATATTTGGCCAAGCTTGTCGGCCCAGAGGATCCGCACATAGCCTGCAAAGGCCTTGGCTAGTTTGAGAGGGTTTTTCTGCTGCTTGGGGTACACGATATTGGTGCTGGGGATCATCAGGTTGCAGAGTGCTGCCGCCATATATATGAATGCGATCACCAGGATGGCCGCTTCGGCTGGCGTTTGAACCAAGCTGTTGATCAAAGGGTGTTTGAGTAGCCAGCCGGATACTCCAGGCGACACTAAAACACCGCCGACCACTGTTCCCATGATGATGGATAGAATGGTTAGACCTTCGATCCAGCTATTACCTTTGACTAATTGGAGCGGTGGCAGCATCTCGGTCACGATGCCGTATTTAGCTGGGGAGTAGGCGGCGGCACCGATGCCGACGAGTGCGTAGGCCACGCACACCAGAGAGACCTGCCCGTCTTGCGTCAGACCCAGCATTGCATAAGAAAACATCAACAGGCAGCCGCTGACCTTGATGGCGTTGGTCATAAACATGACGCGCCCTTTAGGGAAGGAGTCAGAAATAGCACCCACGAAGGCGGCTAAAAGGACGTAGGAAGCGGCAAACGACCACTTCATCATGGGGGCCATCCAGTCAGGGCCCTCTAATTGCTGGATCAGTGCGATGGCGGCAATAAAAAGCGCGTTGTCGGCAAGCGACGACAGCGCTTGGGCGGCCATGACGGTGTAGAAGCCTCGATTCAAGGAGCGGTTTCCTAAATATAATTTGCCCATCCCAGCGTGAGCTGTCTGAATAATACCTGAACAAATCGATTGGCTCGAGCTCGGTTATGATCTCAGGGATTCCATCCCAAATTGTGCCCTTATTGTGCGTCTGACCCAGATCAAACTTGCCGGATTTAAGTCTTTTGTCGATCCGACCGTCATCCCAACCCCTAGCCAGCTGGTCGGGGTTGTCGGACCCAACGGGTGCGGTAAATCTAACATTATCGATGCCGTACGTTGGGTGATGGGCGAGAGCCGCGCCTCTGAATTACGCGGCGAGTCGATGCAGGACGTTATTTTTAGTGGTTCCGGAGAGCGCAAGCCATCGGCCAGAGCGTCCGTAGAGTTGGTGTTCGATAACTCCGCAGGGCGTGCTTCAGGGCAATGGGCAACTTACGCAGAGATCGCGGTGCGTCGTGTCTTAACGCGCGATGGCACGAGTAGCTATTTCATTAATAACCAGCTGGTCCGACGTCGTGATGTGCATGACATCTTCCTAGGAACGGGTCTGGGGTCGCGCGGTTATGCAATTATCGGTCAGGGCATGATCAACCGCCTGATCGAGGCCAAGCCCGAAGAGTTGCGGGTCTACCTTGAAGAAGCTGCAGGGGTGTCGCGCTATAAAGAGCGCCGCCGTGAAACCGAAAATCGTTTGTCCGACACGCGTGAAAATCTCGTGCGTGTAGAAGACATCCTGCGTGAACTGACGTCCCAGCTTGAAAAACTTGAGTCCCAGGCCGAAGTCGCACGCGAATATCGCACCTTGCAGACTGAGGGTGAAAGCAAACAAAACGCGTTGTGGTTCTTAAAAGAAGCCGCCGCGCATCAAGAGCGCGATCGCACCCAACAGGATATTGAACGTGCGCACACTGAGCTTGAGGCGTCGATGGCTGGCTTGCGCGCCAGCGAAGCCGCACTCGAATCGCGTCGTCAAGCACACTATGCTGCCGGCGATGCTGTCCACGCAGCGCAGGGCCAGTTGTACGAAGCGAATGCCAAGGTGAGCAGCCTTGAGGCCGAGATCCGTCACGTTGTTGAGTCACGTAATCGGGTGTTGACGCATCGCACCCAACTCGAGACACAGTTGGCCGAGTGGGCGACGCAGCAAGAACATTGCCAAGCGCAAATCCAGGAAGGCGAAGACGAGCTCATGACGAGCGCCGCACGAGCCGAAGAAGCGCGTGAGTTGGCCCAGGCTGCGCAAGAGGGCTTGCCTGATATTGAGGCGCGCGTGCGCCAAGCGGCCCTCGAGCGCGAAGAGTTGCGTGCAATCTTGGCGCGTGTTGAGCAAAGCCTTGCCTTGGTTGCTCAAACCCAGCGTGATTCAGATCGTCAGTTGCAGGCGCTTGAGTTGCGTCGCGAACGTTTAGCACTTGAACTCAAGGGCGTTGAAACACCTGACTTGGCTGCGCTCGAGCAATTGACGGGCGATAAGCTTGCCACCGAAGAGCTGTTAGAAGAAGCGCAGGGTGCGCTCACGGAGCTCGAAGATAAGTTGCCTGAGGCGCACGCGCGTCGCAGCCAGGCCCAGCAGCAGGCTCAGATTGAAGCCGAGACATTGGCGCGTTTAGATGCACGCCTCTCTGCGCTGGTGCGCCTGCAGGAAGATGTACAAAAGAGGGGAGCGCTCGAACCCTGGCTTGCAAAACACGAACTCAGTCAGTTGGGCCGCCTGTGGCAAAAGCTGCATGTTGAGCCCGGCTGGGAAACTGCGCTGGAAGCTGTTCTGAACGAGCGCATGACAGGTCTTGAGGTACGTAACCTTGATTGGGCGCGCGCCTTTGCGGCGGACGCACCACCTGCACGTCTCGCCTTCTACCAACTTCCTGTTGCAGCGCCCGCTGCGGCGGCACCGGCAGGCTTTGAGCCCTTAACGACCGTCTTACGTATCACGGACCCAGAGCTGCGTACCTTACTGCAGAGCTGGCTCGGCAACGTTTACATTGCGACCGATGTCGCACAAGCTATTGCGGCCCGGACGAGCTTACCCGCTGGAGCGATGTTGGTGGTGCAGGGCGGTCATTTGGTTGATGCGCACAGTGTGCGGTTCTACGCAGCCGATTCTGAGCAGGCGGGCTTGCTTGCACGTCAACAGGAAATTGAGAACCTGCAGCGCGAGATCAAAGCGCATCAGTTCATTGCAGACCAGTCGCGTTCAGCAGTTGCCCAGGCGGAGTCGGCATGGCAACAGGTTTCGCAAGCGTTGCCACCCGCGCGTCAACGGGCTGCAGAAATTACACGTCGTTTGCACGATCTGCAGTTAGAACACACGCGCCTGCAGCAACAAGTTGAGCAAACGCGCGAACGCTCAGGTCGTCTCGAACAAGACATCGCGGAGGTCACTTCGCAACAAGAAGAACTCACTGCTGCCAAACTTGAAGCAGAAGCGCGGTTTGAAGAGTTGGATGCAGAGATTGGTGTTCAGCAGGAAGCCTATTCCGAGGCCGAGATGGCTGGCGAGGCGTTGTCTGAAGAGGCCGAAACTGCGCGCAACCGCTTGCGTGATCAAGAGCGTGGCGCACAGGAAGCTGAGTTCAATGAGCGCGGTGTGCGCGCCCGAATCGCTGAGTTACAGCGCAATCTGCAATTAGCCATTGAGCAGTCGGCTCGTGCGCAGCAAGAGTTGGCAGGTCAGGAAGATGAGCTCGCCACCCTTGATGCCGCGGCGGCCGAAGCCGGTCTGCAGGATGCACTAGAAATACGCGCGGAGCGTGAAGAGTCACTCGGTCGCGCACGTATTGAGATGGACACATTGGCCGCCCAACTGCGCGAGGCCGATGAAGAGCGACTCACGATGGAGCGCTCGCTCGAGCCCCGTCGCGAACGGATTATGCAGTTGCAATTGCAAGAGCAGGCCGCACGCTTGGCCGCTGAACAGTTTGCTGAACAACTTAACGAGCGGCAAGTGGATCGCGCTGCCGTGCAGGCGTCCCTCGTGGATCAGCCTGAAGAGTGGCAACGTCCGGCTTGGTTGCAGTCCGAAGTGCAACGCATTACCAAGAAGATCGATTCGCTCGGCTCTGTCAACCTTGCGGCGCTCGACGAACTCACGGAGTCGCGTGAGCGCAAAGGTTACCTTGACGCACAGTATCTTGATTTGCAGACCGCGATCGAGACTCTCGAAGACGCGATTCGCAAGATTGATCGTGAAACCCGCGACTTGTTACAGTCGACGTTCAATGATGTCAATACACACTTTGGCGAGCTCTTCCCCAAGCTCTTTGGTGGAGGCGAAGCGCGCCTGATCATGACGGGCGATGAGATCCTGGATGCGGGCGTACAGGTGATGGCGCAGCCTCCCGGCAAGCGCAACACTTCGATCCACCTCCTGTCGGGCGGTGAGAAGGCACTAACAGCAACGGCGTTAGTGTTTGCGCTGTTCAAACTCAATCCCGCACCGTTTTGCTTACTTGACGAGGTGGATGCGCCACTTGATGACGCAAACACAGAGCGCTACGCAAATCTGGTGGGTAGTATGTCCGAGCACACGCAATTCTTGTTTATTTCACATAACAAGATTGCAATGCAGATGGCTCGGCAGTTGATTGGCGTTACGATGCAAGAACGAGGTGTTTCACGCATCGTGGCTGTTGATATTGAATCCGCTTTGCAGCTTGCCGCTGAAGCTGCGTGATACGAGAGGCAACACATGAGTGAGTTGCAAATCTATTTGATAGTGATCGGCCTGATCGTTATTTTGTTGGTGCTTGGCTTTAACTGGTTTCAAGATCAGCGTATCCGGCGACGTATGCAGGCACAGATGCCAGTGATCGAGCAAGATCCGTTATTGTCTGAAGTTGGCGCTGCAGGCGCTACACGCCGTGAGCCAGGACTGGGCGGCATGAGTGCAGGTGGTATCTATGTGAGCGAGCGCATTAGTGCGCCTGAGCACCCTGATGCGATGCTTGATGCCCAAGAGCCCGATCCCTCAACAGAAATTGTCATTGAAATCACCTTTCAGGGTCCAATGTTGGGTGAAGACCTTGCTCCGCTCGTACATCCCCTGCGCACCGCAGGCCGCAAAGAGGTGCGTATTTTTGTCCAGGACGCAGAGGGAAATCTGCACGCAACGATTGATCCAAGCGTGTCCTACGATGCTGTCCATCTTGCAGTGTTGTTGGCCAATCGTAGCGGTGCGTTGTCTGCGATTGAGTGGTCACAGATCTGGAATCGTTCGCAAAGCCTGGCCGAGCAACTGGAATGCTCGATTGAAGGCCCGGACCAACAGCGCGTGCTCGATTTAGCTTCACGTCTTGATGATATGTGCGCGGGGCTCGATACCCAAGTGGGTCTGACTTTGTTGATGGGTGCCAATCATCCCGTATCGGATGTGACTAGTGCCGCCGAAAATATGGGCTTTGTGCCAGCCAACGGACAGCTGGTCTGGTTGGGTGAGTATGGCCTCGTATGCTTTAGTCTGGCACGTTCCGATGCTGAGTCGTTTGATGCCGGCATGGCCGGTGTCGATCGTCTGAGCTTGCTGTTAGATGTGCCTTGTAGCCCGACCGATACGCGCGCCTTCGGGAAAATGGTGGACGTAGGTTTTGAGTTAGCCCGTCGTGTGGGTGCAGAGTTGGTGGATGATCAAGGTCGTCCGGTGCAGCCAGGCTCGGATGCGGTGATCGACGAGCGCCTCAAGACGCTCTATCAACAACTTGAACAAGCCGGGCTTGCTGCGGGCAGCCCCCGGGCACGTCGGGTATTTGCCTGAGGAAAAAAGCGGGTGAGTGAGCCTTCGGTCGCTGAGCGCCTGCAGTGGTTATGCGCAGAAATCGAACGCCATAACCACGCCTACTACGTGCTCGATGACCCGACGGTTAGCGACGCTCAATACGATCAGCTGATGCGCGAGTTGCAAGCGCTTGAGGCAAAACACCCTGAGTTACTCACATCGTCGTCGCCGACGCAGCGCGTGGGTGCAGCACCACTGGCCGCCTTTGCAAGTGTCACGCACCGCGTCCCCATGTTGTCTCTCGGTAATGCGTTTGAGGCGCAGGAGGTCTTCGCGTTTGATAAACGGGTGACAGACACACTTCGCGCAGCAGGCAAGCTCTCGGGTAGCGCTGTGGTGGATTATTTTTGCGAATTGAAGCTTGATGGCTTGGCGCTAAGTTTGCGTTATGAGCGTGGTGTGCTCGTACAGGCTGCAACGCGTGGCGATGGGCAAACTGGCGAAGAGGTCACGACTAATATCCGTACGATCAAGGCGATTCCCTTGCGCCTGACGGGTGAGCCACACACGATCCCTGAGGTGCTCGAGGTCAGGGGCGAGGTATTCATGAACCTTGCTGATTTCGATCGTCTCAATGAAGCGCAACGTGCGCGCGACGAGAAAGTATTTGTGAATCCCCGTAATGCCGCAGCGGGTAGTCTGCGCCAGTTGGACTCACGCATTACGGCGCAACGCCCCCTACGTTTTTTTGCCTATGGCTGGGGCGAGGTCGGAGACATTCGCTTTGCCCGCCACAGCGAAATGCTTGACTGGTTGGCAAGCTTAGGTTTGCCCGTCAACGTGTCACAGCATGTTGTGTCGCATGGGCCCGAAGAGTTGCTGGCGTATTACGAGCAGGTGGGCGCACGTCGCGCGCGTCTGCCCTACGACATTGATGGAGTGGTCTACAAGGTTGACGAACTCGCCGCCCAAAAGGTGTTGGGTTTTGTTGCCCGTGCGCCCCGTTTTGCGATCGCGCATAAGTTTCCTGCGCAAGAAGCAACAACAACCCTTTTAGATATTGAAGTGCAGGTCGGTCGTACCGGTGCGATCACACCCGTTGCGCGACTGGCCCCGGTTTTTGTTGGCGGGGTAACGGTGACGAATGCGACGCTGCATAACGAGGATGAGATTCGCCGTAAAGACGTACGTATCGGCGATACAGTGATTGTGCGACGTGCAGGAGATGTGATCCCTGAAGTCGTTGGCCCGGTGCTGGATCAGCGGCCGATTTTTGCGACGCAATTTGTGATGGCAACCGCGTGTCCTGTATGCGGTTCGGCCATTGAGCGCGTTGAGGATGAGGCGATCGCGCGTTGCACGGGTGGGCTGTTTTGTGCCGCGCAACGCAAGCAAAGCATTATTCACGCTGCTGGGCGCAAGGCGCTTGATATTGAAGGCTTAGGCGAAAAGCTGGTTGAGCAGTTGGTCGATCGCGCACGCGTGCATTCGCTCGCGGACTTGTTTAGTCTGCAAGTTGAGGAGCTCGCTGAATACGATCGAATGGGCCGAAAGTCCGCCGAGAACTTGATTGACGCGATTCAGAAGGCTAAAAAGCCTGTGCTGGGCCGTTTGATTTTTGCGTTAGGGATTCGGCATGTCGGTGAGACCACAGCACGAGACCTCGCTTTGCACATGGGATCAATCGATAAACTCATGCTCGCGACAGAGGATGACTTACTTGCTGTCCCAGATGTTGGGCCTGTGGTCGCGGGTTCCATCGCGCGTTTTTTTGCTGAAGCACATAACCAAGAGGTTGTGCGTGCCCTACAAGCGCAAGGGGTAGAGCCACAGGTGCAAGAAGCGGCACGTAGCTCCAGTTTGTCCGGTAAAACCTTTGTCTTGACGGGCACCTTGCCTACCTGGTCTCGTGAAGAGGCCTCTGAGCAGATTGTTGCAGCGGGTGGTAAGGTCAGTGGCTCTGTTTCGCGCAAGACTTCGTACGTTGTGGCGGGCGCAGAGGCAGGTAGCAAGCTCGAGAAAGCGCAAGAGCTTGGTGTCACGATCTTGGATGAAGCCGCTTTACGCGACTTATTAAACGAAAACGCCGCCTGATTTTTGGTCAGACGGCGTTTGATGCACACCCTTGTAGGGTGCGCGGATGAATACTTACTGGACTTTAGCTTTGCTACGCAACTCAGCCTGGTAGGCCGCTAAGGTTTGCTCGCGCATCATCTGCTCGAGTTCTTTGCGAACTTGCTCAAGAGGTGGGAAAGCGACAGGACGCTTGTCTAACACTTCAATCACGTGCCAGCCAAACTGCGACTGGACGGGTTTTTCTGCGAGCTGCCCCTTTGGTGTTGCTGCGACTGCTTTAGCAAAGGGTTCGACGTAGTTTGAGTCCGATGCCCAACCAAGGTTCCCACCTTTTTCGGCACTGCCGGTATCTTTCGATGATTTGGCGAGATCTTCAAACTTAGCCGATTTGGCTTTCAGCTTTGCCTGCATGTCGTTTGCAGTCTTCTCGTCTTCAACGAGAATGTGACGGACTTCATACTCATACTTGCCGTCTTCGGCTTTTTTCAGTTTGTCGTATTCGGCTTGGATCTTCGCGTCGGTGATGGGGTTCTTTTTCAGGTAGTCAGCCATCAATGCGCGCACCAAGATGCCTTGACGTGCCAGCTCGAGTTCAACCGTGGTCGTTGGGTCTTTTGCCAGGCCTGCAGCTTCAGCAGCTTGCACCATCACTTGACGGTTGATGAGCTCTTCTTTGACTTGTTCGCGCAGTTGGGGTGAGTCCGTTGCGCCTTGTGTGGCGAGCAGTTTGACGAATTCATCCACATTGGCTTTGGTGATGGGCTTGCCATTCACTGTTGCTACGTTTTGAGCATAAACAGGTGCTGCCAAGGCCAGAGCGGCAGCAAACATAACGATACGTTTCATGTATTTCCTTTGGAGGGCGCCCGAGTCGACAACACGAGAGCGTGAATCGGGTGGGGGATTAAATCGCGCACGAGATCATACACTAGCCG
>CAMCWG010000038.1 GCA_945882005.1 Bordetella parapertussis | reverse complement strand
CCCAGTGCCCCGATATTTGTCCGACAGCGCTTGCCGAGCTTTCTGAAGTATTGCGGTCACTCGGTGATCAGGCAAGCCGAGTGCAGGTACTAATGATTAGCGTCGATCCCGAGCGCGATACGCCCGACGTACTCCGCGCATATGTGTCTGGATTTAATGCGAATTTTTTGGGGCTAACAGGCACCCCTGCGCAAATCAAACAGGTCGCAGCATCGTTTAAGGCGTATTACGCCAAAGCGCCGGCCGCCAAGGGCGGCTACACCATGGACCACAGCTCGTCGTTCTATTTGCTTGACCCAAAAGGTGAGGCGCGTGTGCTGGTAAGCAATACGGCTGGTAGCGCTGCATTAGTTCACGATATTCGGCTGTTACTCAAGTAACTTGGTAGTCGCGCCCTGCGCCACTTAGCTGCGCCAACGTGGCGAACGCTTTTCCAAAAAAGCATGAATCCCTTCAATGCTATCTTCGAGAAACATATTGTGGGTCATCGCTTTGCCCGCAGCTGTGTATGCATCCGATCTGGCGAGCTCTGCCTGCTGATAAAAGGTTTTTTTCCCGAGCGCTAAAACCTCTGTGCTTTTTTCAGAAATGGCATGGGTTAAACGTTGAACATGTGCTTCAAGATCGTCGGGTGGGACGGCTGCATTAATGAGCCCCCACTCTGCAGCGGTCTGGGCGGAAATAGATTGCCCAGTCAACAGCATTTCGAGTGCGTGTTTTGTTTGAATTGCTCGTGAGACAGCTACAGCTGGTGTTGAGCAAAATAAACCGATATTGACGCCTGGCAATGAAAAGCGCGTCTCTGCAGTAGCGATTGCCAAATCGCAGGTTGCGACTAATTGACAACCTGCCGCGGAGGCGACTCCGTGAACTTGCGCAATGATGGGTTTTGGGCAGGCGAGCATATCCTGCATCAAGGCACTGCACTGCCCAAAGAGTTCGTTGAGCCAGGACTCGTTTCGGTTCGCATTCATTTCTTTGAGGTCGTGCCCCGCACAAAAGCCCTTGCCTGCTCCCTTCAAGACAACGACCTTGATGGATGCGTCGCCTCTGATCTCGAGAAGGTGCTTACGTAAAGCAGAGATCATATTTAGCGAAAGGGGGTTGTATTGCGCGCCCCGATTTAGCGTCAGATGCGCCGCTGCACTAAAATCATCTCTTAAAACGTATGGTGTTGTATCGGGATTCATAAACGCTCGGTCAAAGGGGTAGCTACCGTTGGACAAACCATTCTTGGAGAGCAGCTTGAGCTTTGTCTGACATCTCTGCGACTGCCATTTGAGCGCGGCGCTCAATAATCATCAGCGCATAGGGTGTAGCGAGGCTAGACGCTTGTGCGCACAGCCGCAGCTCTTCACCGACTGAGGGGCTACGTTGGCGCCAAAAATTAATGGCGGCTTCTAATTCTGGGAGAGTAATGGTGTCTTGCATACCCATATTGTCCCAGAATATCTTGTTCAGTTTGGTCGCTAAGATCAATTTGACCGACATTTTTTGTTTACGAGTGCGCCCTGTTGCTGAGGTGGCGTATACGAGTAATATCTAGGGGTTATCCCCTTTTAGGTTAGGGCTTCTCATGACCGGACCATCTTCCAACCCTTTTGTGTTGCCAGGGCTAGGCCAAACTGGCGATATGGCCAGTAATCCGCTTTTTGCCAGCATGGAGATGATGCGTAAGGCGTTTGCTGGATTGGCCGGACCGGCTGGCATGGGTTCAGGCATTGGCTTGGCGCCTACCCTGAATCCGGAAGAGCTCGAACGCAAAATTGCAGAGCTCAAGTCTGTAGAAAATTGGTTGAAGCTTAATTTGTCGATGCTCAGCAGCACGATTCAAGGCATGGAAGTGCAGCTCGCAACGATCGTAACCTTGAAGTCTTTTGTTGCTGCGGCTGCACCCGCGGCGCAGGAGCCCACAGCATCGGTGCCTAGTGAGGTGCCTGCAGCAGCACAAGCGTGGTGGAATATGTTGACGCAACAGTTCAGTCAGGTCGCCGCAGCGACGGCTGCCAGCATGGGTAGCGCGAAAGAGACTGGCACTGCCGATAAAAAAGTAACAGCTGCGAAAAAAGCAACGAAGCGCCCTGCGCGTAAAACATCGACTTAAAACCTATTACTAGATCACACTATGCTTAATATCGTGATTCTTGCCGCCGGACAGGGCAAGCGCATGCAGTCTAATTTACCGAAAGTGCTGCACCCGATTGCCGGTCGTCCGATGTTGACGCATGTACTCGAAAGTGCGCGTGCCCTGGGCGCGCAGTGCATCGCAGTCGTGGTTGGGCATGGTGCGGAGCAAGTCAAGCAGGCGTATGCCGTGCAACCGGATCTGCAGTTCGCGTTACAGCAGCCGCAGTTAGGAACGGGGCATGCAGTATTGCAAGCGGTACCTTTATTACAAGAGTCCGATACAAACGACATCACCATTATTTTGTATGGTGACGTGCCGCTTATTCAGCCAGATACGTTGCGTGCTTTATTAACGGCGCGCGCAGATGGCGTGGCGATTCTGACTGAAATCTTGCCGGACGCAACAGGGTATGGTCGCATCGTGCGCGACAACAAAGGCAATGTGACAGCGATTGTCGAGCATAAAGACGCGACACCTGAGCAACGCGCGATTAAAGAGGTCAACACAGGAATTATGGCGGTGCCGACACGCCAGTTGAAGTCTTGGCTCGCCAAGCTCACGAACAATAATGCGCAAGGCGAATACTATTTGACCGATGTGATTGGCATGGCTGTCGCAGATGGGGTCTCTGTCAATGTGGTCCATCCAGCGGCTAGCTTTGAAACGCTCGGTGTGAATAGTCGCATACAGCAGGCTGAGCTTGAGCGACTGTGGCAGCGCGAGCTTGCCCGCCGCCAGCTTGAGGCAGGTGTCACGATTGTTGATCCTGCACGTTTTGATTTGCGCGGCGAGTTGCTGTGTGGTCAGGACGTATTCATTGATGTCGGCTGTGTATTTGAAGGTCGTGTTGTTCTTGCTGATGGTGTGCGAATCGGTGCGCATTGTGTGTTGCGCAACGTTACGCTCGGTCGATCGACACACATCGAGCCGTTTAGTCATCTTGATCAGGCTGACGTGGGTGCGGACGCGCATATCGGTCCCTACGCGCGTTTGCGTCCGGGCGCCAGGTTGGCGGATGCTACGCATGTCGGTAACTTTGTTGAAATTAAAAACACCACGTTTGGTAAAGGTAGCAAGGCAAATCATCTGGCCTACGTGGGTGACGCACACGTCGGTGAAAGGGTCAATATTGGTGCCGGCACCATCACGTGCAATTACGATGGTGTCAATAAGCATCGAACCGTCATCGAAGATGACGCGTTTATCGGTTCGGATACGCAGTTGGTTGCGCCGGTAAGGGTAGGCAAGGGAGCCACGCTTGGGGCGGGTACGACCCTGACGCGCGATGCGCCAGCCGGGAAGCTGACAATATCTCGCGCCAAGCAACTGACGATCGAAGGCTGGAAGCGGCCGGTTAAAAAAGCCTAGGGATGACAGAAGCACAAGCACCTCGCGCAGCAGATGCGCACGAAGGCCTACCGACCGCCCGTCGCAGAAAAGCAGCACTTGCTCTTGCTGCGGGCTTGATGCTTGCTGTGCTGGATGCCACGATGACAAATGTGGCGCTTCCTTCGATTGCGCAGGACTTGAAGGCTTCTGATGCAGCCGTTGTTTGGGTGGTGAACGCCTATACCTTAACGGTGGCGATGACCTTACTCCCGATGTCGGCGATTGGTGAGCGCATTGGTTTTAAACGTCTATTTTATTTTGGTTTGTGGACGTTTATCCTTGCGTCATTGGCTAGCGCATTGGCGCCATCAATGCCCGTGCTGTTGGGCGCGCGTATTTTTCAAGGGCTTGGCGGCTCTGCCATCATGTGCTTGTTTGGTGCCTTGGTGCGTAATATTTATCCTCCACATTTGATTGGCAGAGGGATCGGGCTAAACGCTATGACAGTCGCAGTATCTTCAGTGATTGGCCCGTCGATTGGCGCGTTCATCTTGTCGTTCACCACCTGGGAGTGGATATTTCTATTTAATTTGCCAATGGGTATTATCACGATGCTCGGTGTGCGTTATCTGCCGGACGTACCTCCCATCACTGCACCGTATGATTGGTTTGCCGCTGCACTGAGCATGACAACGATTGCCCTGTTGATTCTAGGTATCGATGCGCTATCGAAACACTTTTGGCTTGCGCTGTCGTTGTTAGCGGCTGCATTTTTTATTGGTTGGGTGCTGGTGCGACGTTCGGCACAACAGACCGCGCCTTTAGTGCCTGTTGATCTGTTTCGTATCCCTGCGATGCGGTTTGCGCTAGCGGCTTCGGCGAGCACCTTTTGTGCTCAGATGGCGACGATGGTTTCATTACCCTTTTATTTGCAGGTCACGCTTAATCGCCCTCAGCTGGCGGTGGGTGCGCTGATGGCGGGCTGGCCCGTCGGCGCTGCGTTGATTGCCTCGATAGCAGGCCCCCTGTCCGATCGGTTTCCCGTGGCCATACTCAGTGGGTTAGGTGCGGCAGCCATGGCGCTAGGCTTAGGCCTAGTCGTCGTGATGCCAGCGAGCGCTTCCGATGCTTGGCTCTTTGCGGCGATGGTGATTGCAGGAATTGGATTCGGATTTTTCCAAACACCGAACAACCGAGTCATGCTTGGCTCTGCTCCTCGTAACCGTGCGGGTGCTGTGGGTGGCCTGCAAGCGACGACGCGTGTATTTAGTCAGACGTTTGGCGCCGCCATCGTTGCGTTGGTATTTAGTTTTGGCTTTAGTGCCGGACCGATGCTCGGTCTGTGTGTCGCGATAGGTTTCGCATTGATTGCAGTTGGCGTGAACACCGTACGGTATTTTCAGGCACCGCGTTCGCGCGCGGACGGCTAATAAAGATGCGTATCCTGCAGATTAATTCGGAGCGGGGTTGGCGAGGTGGTGAGCGACAAACCCTCCTCACTGCTTTGGGTTTACGTGCGCGAGGCAATGAGGTTGCGTTGCTGGTTCGCGCAGGCGGTGCATTGGAGGCGCAGGCTCAAGCGCATGGCTTCCGGACCTATGCAGTCAAGACCCCGGCTAGTTTCGGCCTTTGGCTAGTCCGTCACGCAAGCTCTTATGATGTCTTGCATGTTCAGACTGCGAATGTGTTGGCATGGGCGTTATTGGCTAAGCCGATCCATCGCCGACCTGTTATTTTTTCTCGGCGCACCAGTTTTCCCGTTAAAGGCTTTGGCGGATTCTCTCGCCTGAAGTGGGCCTGCGCGGATGCGCGGGTCGCGATTAGTGAAGCGGCTGCGTCTGCGATGCGAGCGATGGGGTTGTCGGCACAGGTGATTCCGAGTGCCGTACCTGCCGTGATACCCAACCCCTCGCGCATACAGCAATTTATTGCGCGTGAAAACCTAATCGGGCGTCGCTTGGTTGGAACTGCAGCGGCGCTTTCACCAGAAAAAGATCCTGTCACCTTGATACATGCCGCCGCACAAGTTTGTGCAAAGTACCCCGATGTGGTTTTTGTACATTGGGGCGCTGAGGGTACGGCTGCGGACGCTGCGCGACAGGCAATACGGGATCTCAGCTTGGGCGACCGGTACCGGTTGCTTGGTTTTGAGTCTGATGTAGAGCAGTTGTATCCAGCGTTGGCTGTATTCGTAATGGCGTCGCGCCATGAGGCCTTGGGAAGCAGCGTACTGGATGCGATGGTGCAAAGCGTACCCGTGGTGGCAACGCAGGCGGGCGGCTTAACGGAATTGCTGGCAGAGGGGCGAGGCCTCTTAAGCGCGCTAGGGGATGCAAGCGGTCTTGCCGGACACATCGCCGAAGTTCTAAGTGCGCCTGAGCTTGGCCGCGCCCTCGCTGAACGCTCCTTACAAGAGGTGCAGAATCGTTATGGTGTTGAAGCGATGGTACACGCGTATGAGTCCTTGTATCGCCAGGTGACCGCTTTGACGATGAAGTGAAAGGTAAGTCCGTCCGGCCGCTCACGCTTTACCTTGCCTTTGTAATACAATAAAATACAACTGTATGCATAATACAAAACGTGTGTTGGTTGACGTTTTGCGCAGGCGATAAAACATATGGGTGTTGGAGACAAAAAATGAATGAATTTGATGTGATCGTTGTGGGCGCTGGTAACGCTGCATTAGCGTCAGCCGTGTCGGCCAAAGAAAACGGTGCGCAGCGTGTGGTGGTCCTTGAAAAAGCACCGCGCGAGATGCGCGGCGGCAATACACACTGGAGCGGTGGCGTATTACGGTTCGCCTTCGATGATCCAAAAGAAATCGGTCCTCTGCTGCCTGGCGTTGAACAAGAATACGAAGACTTTTATTCTGGCATCGCACCCTATACAAAAGATGATTTCCACGGCGACTTGATGCGTGTGACCTCGGGTCAGACGGACCCAGTGCTGTCGCGCGTCCTTGTCGATAATTCAAAAGACACTGTGTTCTGGATGAGCGAAGTGGGTAAAGTGCCCATGGAACCTGCGATCACACTGACTGGTGTCAGAAAGGGCAATCGCATTGTTTGGGCGCGTGGTTTGGTGGTGCGCGCCGAGCATGAGGGTGTTGGACTTTCTCGCAGCTGGTTTGCAACGTGCGAGCGCATGGGTATCGAGGTGCGTTACGGTGCCGCAGTAGTTGGGCTCTTGCAGGACGAGACTGGTGCAGTCTGTGGCGTTACCGTACGTGACGACAATGGCGTGAAAGAGCTACACGCTAAGGCGGTCGTTCTTGGTTGCGGTGGTTTTGAAGCCAACGTGCAAATGCGCACACAGCATATCGGCCCTCTGGTGGGTGCAGCGAAAGTGCGCGGTACACCGCATAACCAGGGCGATGGCTTGCGTATGGCCATGAATCTGGGCGCAATGCCTTGGGGCCAGTGGAGCGGTTGCCATGCAACCCCGATTTCTGCCGACTGGGGTAATTTCGCGCCACGCGAAATGACAGACCGTAGTAATCGACTCAGCTACTTGTATGGCGTGATGATTAACCGTATGGGTAAGCGCTTCGTCGACGAAGGCGCTGATGGCGCCATGTTTACGTACGCAAAATATGGACGTGCGATTTTGGCCGAACCTGGTGCAAAGGCGTATCAGCTGTTTGATTCCCAAGTGGTGCATCTGCTCGAGCCGCGTTATTCAACGAGCGAGCCGATCATGTCGGACACAATCGAAGGCTTGATTGAGCAGTTGGATATCGACGATAAAAAACAAGCGCTCAAGACTGTGCTCGAATACAACGCCGCAGCAAAGCACGCAGCCGATGGTTTTGATCCCTCACAAAAAGATGGGTTGACCACACAAGGCTTGGCACTCGAGAAAACCAACTGGGCAACCAAGCTTGAAAAAGCGCCGTATTACGCTTACAGCGCAACAGGTGGAATTACCTTCACTTTCGGTGGTTTGCGTGTGGATGAAAATACGCGCGTCGTGGGTACTGATTGGCGCCCAATTAAAGGGCTGTTTGCCTGCGGCGAAATGATTGGTGGCTTATTCTATGACAACTATCCAGCAGGTACGGGCTTGGTGTCGGGTGCGACGTTTGGCAGAATCGCTGGCCGACAAGCTGCCGCATTGAGTGCTGGAAAAGCTGCAGCGAAAGCCGCTTAATCTGTCTGGGGGAGACGCATCATGTCAGGTCAAGTGAAAGAATCGCAAGCACTGCTCACACGCCTTGCTGAGTTGATTTGTGAGTTTGATACGTCGCGGATTAATGACCAAGCGATCTCCCTGTCTCGTACAGCAATCATCGATACTCTCGGTGTCACGCTCGCAGGTGTCACAGAGCCATGTGTGATGAACCTCTTTAAGGTGCCAGGAATGGGCACTGCGCCGGGTGCCTCCACGGTGTTTGGTACCGCGACCAAAACCTCGGCACTCGATGCTGCTTTCATCAATGGCGTCGGTTCGCATGCGCATGACTACGATGACTTTAGTCAACCGATGGGAGGTCACCAATCGGCGCCACTCGTCGCCCCACTGTTCGCGTTAGCCGAAGAGCGTGGTGCAACGGGCTTGAAGTTGATTCACGCTTATGTTGTAGGAATTGAAACCGAGATCCGTATCGCGCGTGCAGTCAACTTCTATCATTACGATAAAGGCTGGCATCCCACGGCAACGCTCGGTGTGTTTGGTGCTGCCGCGGCGTGTGGCTTTTTAATTGGACTCGATAAGCAGAAAATGGCCATCGCTCTCGCGATTGCTGCGTCGTTTGCCTCCGGGTTGAAATCGAATTTCGGTACGATGGTCAAACCATTACATGTCGGACAGTGTGCGCGTAATGGTTTGTTGGCTGTGCTGTTGGCGGAGTCCGGCTATGACGCGAACCCAGCGACGCTAGAACATAAGCAAGGTTTCTTAAACGCCTTTAATGGTCCTGGAAATTTTAATGCCGACTTGATTTTTGAGAACTGGGCGAATCCTCTTGAAGTGCTCAGCACCGAGATGGGTCTCAAGCAGTTCCCATGCTGCGGCAGCACGCATCCACCAGTCACGATGATGCTCAAGCTGCGCAAGGAAGAGACGATCAATCTTAAGGATGTCGCCAAGGTAGAGGTGCTCGTGCACAAGCGCCGCTTGCCGCACACGAATAACCCCAATCCCCAGACGCCGCTTGAGGCCAAATTTTCGGTGCAATATGCTGTCGCGCGCGCGCTCGTTTCGGGTGCTGTGCGACTGGGTGATTTTGAGGGAGAGGCGCATTTTGATGCGGATGTCCGGGAGATCATGGGCAAGCTGACCGCTGGTCCACATCCAGACATGGCAGACGACTCACCTGAACAGTTTGGCGCCGAAGTGAACATTACATTAAATAATTGTCAGGTGCTGACGCGCAAAATCAGTAATCTCGTTGGTCGTGGTATTACCTATCCTATGACAAGCGACGAGATGTGGGAGAAATTTAACGACTGCGCCAAAGATGCATTAGCACGTGCGGATATTCCGCCTCTTTTTGAGCGGTTAGAGACCTTAGAAAAAGCGTCAGATATACGGGCAGTCGCAAAGCTGTTGGCGAAGTGCGCGTTACCCGGACAGACAAACAGGGTTCAGACACACATTGACACGAGCGGGGGAGACAATGGCACAAATGTCCTACAAGAGACATCCTGGGTGCCGTAATTGTCAGTCTAGATGTCAGGTGTTTGGAAGTAAGTGCAGGTCGACCGGACGGAACGTCACTGATACAGAGGCGTTCCGTGCGAATTCGATCTGATCAAGTACGTTGATGATTGTGTCTTGAACTTTTACCGCATATTCAATATGCGGTCCCATGTACTGAATATGCTCAATGACACCACTGAGCGTATTGACACGATCAGCTTGCGCCGACTCTGAGTGCGCTGCAAGCCGTAAGTCCTCCGAACGCAATACTGCTGTGCGTTGTTCGCCATTTTGCCCAGCTACCGGCGGTTCAAGCGTGATGGATGAGCCGTCTGGCGCAAACCACTTATGGTCTCGGCAAGTGAGTGTTAAAAAGTTGGCAGCACCAATAAAGTCCGCAGTAAATTTCTTGACTGGACGTCGGTAAAGTTCGCGGGGCTCACCGACCTCGACAATATGCCCGCCATCCATGACGATGATACGGTCCGACATGGACAAGGCTTCAGCTTGATCATGCGTGACATATACCGCTGGGATAGCTAGCTCTTTTTGAATCCTGCTGATTTCAGCGCGCGTACGATCACGCAGACGAGCATCTAGATTGGAGAGTGGCTCGTCAAATAAAAGCACTTTTGGCTTGCCCACAATCGCACGGGCAAGCGCCACACGCTGCTGCTGCCCGCCGGACAGCTCGGAGGGCTGTCTATTCGCCAGGTGCGAAAGACCCACGACCTCTAATGCCCACCTAACAGCTTCGGGAACTGACGCACGATTCACGTTGCGTGCAATCAATGGAAAGGCGACGTTTTCAGCCACGCTCATGTGTGGCCAGATTGCATAGGACTGAAACACCATTCCAAGGTCGCGTTCGTGCGGAGCAATGAATATATCGTTCTCGGGTTGCGAGACGACCCGACCATCGATTTCGATGGTTCCGCCATTCGTGCGTTCGAGTCCGGCGATACAGCGTAGGGTCGTTGTTTTTCCACAGCCGCTCGGGCCTAGCAAAGTGACAAATTCCCCATCCTCGACATCAAAGGAAATGCCATGAACAATGGTGGTTTGGTTAAACGCTTTAATCAAATTGGTAACACGGATGCCCATGGTGATTCAGTCCAGTTTTACAGCGTTATTTGGCAGTGGATGGTTTTGAGCGATCGAGCAACTTGAGTGAGGGACGATGCTTGGTCGCTAACATCAAGAGATACATGGAAACGAACACGACGATCATTCCGACTAAAGAGAGTGAGCTGGCAAGCCCCCAGTTCGCTTGCTCGAAGAACGACCAAATCGACGTCGACAGGACGCTTGTCGATGCGGTGTAGAGAAGCACTGCTGAGGCGATCTCGCGGAAGAACGCCATAAACAATAGGAAGTAGGCGCCTTGTAGAGAGGGCATAGCAAGTGGCACAAGAATGCGCCGAATGCCTTGTAAGCGTGTTGCACCCGCGGTCCAGGCGGCTTCCTCCAGGCTCTTGTCAATTTGAATCATCCTGCCGCCAACGGTTTCTGTTGCGTAGGATAAAAAGCGCGTGATGAATGAAATGATCAAAATGATCAAGGTGCCATAGATCGGTAACGGTATGTAGGCATAGGCCCAAAGGAGTCCGAGACCAATGACAACGCCTGGCACACCGAAGGGCAAGCTCGCGATAAAGTCGAGTGTGCGATAGCCGGGCGGACGGTGACGAAGCGTGAAATAACTAATGAACGAGGCGAGTCCCACTCCAAGTAAGGCACCAAGACCAGACACGATTAGCGTGTTCCAGAAAGAGCGTAAGGTTGAGTCGGACTCAAACAGGAACACGTAGTTTCGAAGTGTGTATGCGCCTTCGAACGGATTGGCGCTGAAATATTTCAAGACCGATACATAAGCGAGAATGATGACCGGCAGAACGAGTGCACAAAGGATGTATCCCCAGCACAGCGTATTCGCAGCCCAGCGCCATTTTCCGAGGCTGACCAGAGTGAGGCGACCAGCTTTGCCGGTTGTCACGGTGAGACGATTACTGCGTGCAATACGGCGTTGCAGCCAGATTGCGCCGCCGGTCAGAGCGCTGAGTGCAAGACCGATTGCTGCGGCCAAGCCATAGTCGGGAGGAGGGAAGCTAACGAGTAAATAGAGTTGAGTTGCGAGAACAGAGATACGACCTGGAATGCCCATCAACGCAGGTATCGCAAACTGTTCGATTGAAAGTACAAATGTTAGTACGAGGCTAGAGGTGATTGAGAAGCCGAGTAGTGGCAACGTCACGCGCCTAAGCACGTGCATGGGCGTTGCGCCTGCCGCACGCGCCGCCTCTTCAAAGGTCGCGTCGATGCCAAGAATGGGGCCTCGCATCATCAGGTATACAAACGGGATTTGATGCAGCACCGTGACAAAAATCATCCCGCTCTTGGTGTATGCATCGACCTTCCAGGTGTCTGCACCAAATATTGTTTCAAGCACACCGTTAATGAGGCCACCGGGCGAGCCGATGATGATCCAAGCCATCGCAAGAATAAATGAAGGCAAGAAAAAGCTCAGGCTGACTAACGCAGTGACGATGGGACCGCCTCGAAAGTCAGTCCGATGTACGACAATCGCAATCGCAGTACCGACGATGGCTGCTATAACACTTGAGGCCAGACCAATCAGAATCGTTGTGTAGAAAGTTCCTAGAACACCGCTTGAGAATAGGCCTGTCCAGTTGCGCAATGTCCATTCGCCAAGTTGACCCGGAGCGGCACTACGCAAGCTGCCATAGACGAGCGCCAAGAGTGGAATTGCGACAAGTGCAGCGACGAATATAAAAGTGCAAAGATAAATCGTGCCTAAAACGCGACCGTTATCAAAGATGCTTGTTTCACGAAATATCGGGACAGGCGAGGAAGGCTGCGTCGAGGTCGAATGATGACGCTTGCTATTCATGTGATTCGTTTTCCGCAATAAGTAATCCAATTAGACCGGGAGGGGCAGCCGGTCTAATTGAGATGTAGTCCTAATTATTGAATACCGAAAGTCGTTCGCCAATGATCTACGATTTGCTTTTGTTTGGCAGGCGGAAGCAATTCTAGGCCATCGATTGTGTTCGGTAAGGATGCTGTTGCGGGAAGGTGAGAGAGTGGAGGAGCACCATTTCTTGTAACGGCTAGACCACCAAAATCTTGAAGAAATTTTTGTCCCTTCTCTGTCATGAGCCAGTTGGCTAAGACCTTACCAGCATTAGGATTGGGAGCTTTGTCGGCCACAAACATGTATCCCAAAGACAGAGTTGTGCCGGACTTAGGATACACAACACCAATCGGCGCGCCGTCGGCTAAGGCCACATTAACAGGAAGATCACTGATCTCGGCAACATGCACATCACCGCGGATGACCGCCTGAATAATGCCGCCCGATCCTTCAAAAAACCGAACGTTGTTTTCTTTCATTTTTGCTGCCGTGTCACCTAGGCCTAGCTTGTCCCAATAAGCGACGACCCCTTGGATAGAAACAGACCGCCAGGGAGGGTTCATGCCGATCCGCCCCTTCCATTTCGGGTCGAATAGATCGGCCCATTCTTTCGGTGCATCAGCGGGCTTTACCCGTTGCTTGTTGTAAATGATGGCTTCCCGCGCTGTCTGGATATTGAACAGCATGTTTTGTTGATTGTGATTGATCGCGGGAGGGAAGTTCTTAAGCTCAGGCGGTGTCCACTTCGTCATCCACCCATTTTTCATCCCGTCAAAAAGTCGTTGATCTGGGAAGGTAATCATGACGTCCGCTAGATGCCGTCCCGAGGAAAACTCGGTTCCAAATCTTTGCAGGAGCGGTGCGCTACCAAGCCGCGTCATTTCCATTTTGATCGCCGGATACGCCTTTCGAAATTCGTTGGCGAGACGTTCGGCACCAGCGGGGTTCAGGTTGTGATAAAGCATGACCTTACCTTCTTTGCGCGCCGCGGCTTCAACGGCCGCCCAGTCACTTGCTTGTGAAAAGGCAAAGGGTGAGGCAAATGCGAGGCAGGCTGCGATAACACTTAGAAAGCATTTATCTACTGCAGTTTTCCAAGCTTTTGCGGCAAGGCTGGTTGAGCCGTTTTTGGCCTGAGTAATCATATTTGTCTCCGTGATTGACCCTGTTAGTAACAGGGCAATCTTTTATGGGTGAAGCGTTCGAGCGACGCCTGAGTACAGATGTATATTCACGAATACTGACGCAGATGTCAAGGTATCTATGTATTAGATATAAACGGAGGGCAAAATGAGCACAGCTAAAAAAATAGGCTTCATCGGACTCGGTGTAATGGGTGAGCCGATGTGCCGCAACCTTGCACAAAAGACCGGACAGCAAGTTGTCGCCTACGATACCCAAGCAGAACCGCTAACGCGACTTGGCGCGACGATCGCTCCTGCCCAGTCTGTAGGGCAAGTTATGCAGGCCTGTGAGCTTGTCTTTCTATCCTTGCCGTCTGGTGAAATTGTGGCCGATGTCGCAAGGAATACGGACGGTTTGCTAGCGCATGCCCGTGCTGGCCAAATTATTGTTGACCTCAGTACGTCACCCGTTAATTTGGCGCGGGTACTCTTTGAGGAATTCAAGGCGAGAGGCGTGACTTTCATTGACGCGCCTGTAGCGCGAACAAGGGCTGCAGCAGAGGCTGGAACCTTGTCTGTGATGGTTGGCGCAACTCCTGAGCAATTTGCGATGGTTAAGCCCTTAATCGCTTGTTTTGCCTCTGAGATTACTTTGTGCGGTGGTGTTGGGGCTGGTCAGATCACCAAGATCTTGAACAACATGGTTTTGTTTGAGACCGTTGTGGCATTGGGGGAAGCTCGCGCGATTGCGCGGCGTTCTGGGGTGGACCCTAAGGCCTTATTCGAAACCCTTTCGTTGGGCTCTGCGGACAGTTTCGCGTTGCGCAATCATGGGATGAAAGCGATGATCCCAGGCGACTTTCCTGAGCGGGCGTTTTCGGTCGACTATGCGGCGAAGGACCTACGCTACGCGCTTGAGCTGGCCGAGGAAGCCGGGGTAGATGCGGCAGGAGCGCGAAATGTGCAACGTCTGTATGAGTTAGCCACTGCGCGTGGAGACAAAGAGGCGTACCACCCGGTGGTTAGTCGAGTGATTG
>CAMCWG010000037.1 GCA_945882005.1 Bordetella parapertussis | reverse complement strand
TAGCCGACCAATTCAAACAATAGTCCCAAATAGGTCAATGGCAAGGCCTCGCCGCCGTTCTTCTCTGACAAGCAAAGTTGCAGCCAGCCGTTTTCAGCAAACTTCGCCCAAAGTGCAGGCGAGTATTGCAACGGGTCAGTCTCGATCTGACGCACGAGCGCAGAAGAGCACTCACCCGCCAAAAACTCAGACGCAGCCTCTTTGATCTGTATCTCTTGATCGTCAAGCAAAATATCCATTATCGATTCACCTGTTCTTTATTTCGCTGCGCGGGGCAAGCCCAAGCCAATACGGGCGACTTGATCACGCATCACCTGCACGCTGCCATGATTGATCGTGGACTGATAGGCACCCAAGATGTTGTGTGCAAAGACGCCCTTCTCAATCGCATCGGGCGAGCCTTGCATGAGCTGTGCGTAGGGCCCAAGGATCTGACTAATGGCTTCGGTCGTGCGCACACTGTGCTCCGGTGCGAATACTTTCTCTGCAGACCCTTCATAGGTGAACTTGCCACCATGCTGCTCAATGCTGATGCTGCGCATCGTCATCAGGCGACAGACTTCTGCTTCGGTCCACATCTCAGCCACTTTGTCGCGTACTTGTGCATCTTCACGCAAAGAGTTTTGTAATTCGCCGTCGCCATGCAGCCAATTCACAATGTCTTCGTCACGCATCACCGAGATCAAGTAGCGCCAAGCACCAACGCGATCCAAGTTCAAGCCGCGACGGGCAACTTCCCAGCCGCCGCCCTCTTCACCGAGCAGGCACGAGGCAGGCACCTCGACATCGTCAAAGAACACTTCGTTGGTGCGCTCTTCACCGTAAGTCGTCCCAAACGGTGCTGGCGGATCGTTTTGCACTGTCCACAGTGGGCGTACTGTCATGCCTGGCATGCCCATGGGTACGAGCAAAATAGACAGACCACGATGTCTAACCGAATCAGGGTCCGTGCGGCACATCAAAAAGATGTGCGTCGCATTCTGCGCATTGGTCGTATAAATCTTTTGCCCAGTAATGATGTATTTATCACCGACCCGCTTTGCGCGGCAACGAATACCGGCCAGGTCGGTGCCGCAGCCTGGTTCGCTATAACCCTGACAGAAAATAATTTCACGTTTGATCGCACCCGGCACAAACTCTTTCTTTTGTGCTTCAGTACCAAAGGACAGAATCGCAGGCGCACCGGTACCACCACCAAGCGTGATGCCGGTATAACGGTAAAACTCTTCTTCAATCACAAACTGCGCAGTCCGGTTTCCACCGCCACCGCCGAACTCGGTTGGCCAACTCCAGGCAAACCAACGCTTGTCGTTGACTGTGTCAAAAAATTTGCGGATCGCTGGGCCCCAGCCCTCACCTCGCTTACCGGCCATGTTTTCAGCCCGCACTTCTTCTGTAAAGTGCTCTAACAAAAAAGTACGAACTGTTGCACGTAGCTGCTCTTCTTCATCAGTGAACAAGAAATTCATCGAAGACCCTTTCGTAAACGGAAAAAACAAGTTCCAGTGCTGCGACACAACAGAGGAGATTTAATAAACGATAGGGAAAATTGAATCACAAAAATGACCTGCTCCGTCTAAAAAACACGGGGCAGGCCTTAGTATTACCACCAGATGGAATTGCCGCTGAGTCTGACGACCCAGTTGACCCATACGGACTACCGAAAAAGTGACCACACCCACCAGGCGCTACAGCCCAACACAAGCATTGCAGCCCAGAGAGGTTGATCTGCTTTAACGAGATCTGGTCCGGGGCCTAGGACCCTTCCTGTGAGCATAGGAGCAGCCATGTTGCGCAGCCGCAAAAGACTAATCAATGCAATCAGACCCACGTGACCCACAACGATCCAAAGATATAGCTCGCCGAAGAACTCATGGGCGCTTTCGATGAACTTGCCACCCAAGTCGTTATTCACCAGGTAACCAGAACCCACTAAGGGCAAAACAAGCACCAACAGGCCCGCTACGACGACCGCCATGAGTAAGTTCTGACCTTGCTTCCAGGGAATGGTCTGGATGCTACTGGCCTGCTTCACATCGCGAAGCCAGCCGCGCAATCCAGACAACTTACCAAACAGTAATTTGAACCGCACATGCTTAGGACCGACCAAACCCCAGACAATCCTAAAGCCAAGCAGTCCTAGCATGGTGTAACCCAGGGCAACGTGCACACCACGCAGATGCTCGAAATCCGCCGTGATATAGGCTCCCAGAAAAGAATAGGCAAACAACCAGTGGAACGTTCTCGTTGCGAGATCATTTACTCGTCTTGTCGTGCCAGTTGCCGCAACTTTAATACTTGATGGATTCAAGGTCATGCTCATTTAGGTATCCTCACAAACTTATCGTTGTAATTGCCTTGCTCGGCAGTGGTGTGACAGGCCGCACAGTTAGCGGCACTCTTTACGCTCGGTCGCAGCCAAACCTCTGCATCAATCTTGCGATGTTCACGCACGAACCATGCGGCCTTGGTGATGCGATCCTCTGCAGGCTCTTCGCGGACTTTCTTGTAGGAGCCTGCCAAGGGCTCGAGCCACTTCGAGATTTCTAAGACTTCTGCCGGCTCGAGCGATGCATCGACTCCGTAATGATTATCCAAGTGACCCAAGAGCCTGCGCCATGAGGCGAGCGGCAACAGAGCAGGCGGATACGCTAGATGGCAAGAGGCGCATTCGGTCCGATACTTCTCGGACAGCATGGCCGGCAAAAGATCTTTAGATCCCGCCGCTTTCACCACTGTTCCGCCCACAGAGGCCGCCAGCAGCATTACCAGCCCAAGGCTATTGATCGCGCGCTTCATGGCTTGGGCGACAACAAAAACGCGATAACGTCAGATTTTTCGGCAGGCGTGCATTCACGCGACAAGACATCCTTGCAGTTGCGACGAAACCACTTGTCCACCCGCGCCGAGTCGGTTAGCGCAGCGGGATTCGCACTGGGCGCCAAGGGATCAATCGGCTTACCCGTGCTCGCATGCTTTGCAACTTTAGTCGGTGCCTCGCCATGGCAAGACGCACATGTCCACTTCGAGCCGTGTGTCGACGTAAAAAACAGACGGCCTGCATCCGCTTGACCTATGCGACCGGCCGCCGCTTCAAAGCGCTGTAGCTGAGCAGCTGGCGTTGTATCACCGGCCTGAACGGCGAAGGCGCTCGCGCCTAGAATGACACACAATAAGGTTTGGGTGACGCGCTTGAACATGAATTAGCTCCTGAATCATTAATCTATGGCGTCATCATGCATCTTCAAGGGTGTACGTTTCCTGAACCGTTCGTTCATCTTCCGTTCATCTTTGACAAGGCACAATTGAGGTGTGATCTGCAAGGAATATCAAACATGAACATCACCAAAACACACGCTTTGAACAAGGCGCTCGCGATCGGCGTAATTTGTCTTACTGGCATTGGCACTTTATCGCCTGCAACTGCCGGTTCTGGAGATCATCAACGCGCCACACGAGCCGTCGAATCAGGCGAGATTTTGGCCTTGCGCGTCATTCTTGAGCGTCTTGAGTCTTCCAACCCCGGACAGGTACTCGAGGTGGAGCTTGAGCAAAAAAAAGGGGTTTGGATCTATGAGCTTAAAATCCTAAAAACAGGCGGTCGTTTGCAAAAATTAAAAGTGGATGCCAAAACAGGTACCGTCCTGTCAGATAAGGAGCGCTAGGCGATGCGTCTATTGGTCGTGGAAGACGAGTTGACATTACAGCGCCAACTCGCAGATGCCCTTTCGGCAAGTGGTTACACCGTCGACGTCGCCTCTGATGGTCGGGAGGCCCTATACCTGGGTCAGGAACAAACATACGATGCGGTGATTTTGGATGTGGGCCTGCCGCTCATGGACGGGATATCGGTCTTGCGTAAGTGGCGAGCTGACCAACGCACGATGCCTGTCCTTATCCTGACCGCACGCGACGACTGGTACGACAAGGTCTCGGGTATTGATGCCGGTGCGGATGATTACGTGACCAAGCCCTTTCACATGCAAGAGTTGCTTGCGCGTGTGCGCGCACTCATCCGCCGAGCGAGCGGTATGGCAGATGCGACGCTACGTTGTGGCGAGCTTGAACTTGATACGCGCACGGGTCGTGTGTCTTGTGAAAATGAAGTGATCGCCTTAACCAGTCATGAGTTCAAAATCCTGTCATACCTGATGCACCATCTCGACGAGGTCGTCTCTCGGACGGATCTGACAGAACATATTTATGCGCAAGATTTTGATCGGGACTCAAACACGATTGAGGTCATGATTGGTCGGTTGCGTAAGAAGCTGCCGGATGGTTTGATACAGACTATTCGCGGAATGGGCTACCGAATGAGCAAGGCAGACTGCTGACCATGCCCAAGCATATCTTCCCCGGCTGGCGTAGCTCGCTCATGCTGCGTCTGTTTGGTGGCACAGCCTTGTGGATTGCGATCGCACTGGGGCTTACGACCTTTGCGTTAGATGGGCTCTTTAAAGAGCAAGCGACGCGACAGTTCGAGCAACAATTGCAATCCTATCTGTACCAAATCGTTGCTTCCCTTGAGCTCGACGCACAAGAGAACCCCACGATCCGTGCGACGGGGCTAGATCCTCGCTTCTCACGTCCCGAGTCAGGGCTCTATTGGCAAATTAACGACACGCGCGGAGTGACTCTCCTGAAATCCCGCTCCTTATGGGATACAAAGCTCGATGTCGCCAATGATTCGTTCAAAAACGGTGAAATTCATTTTCATCCCGCCCTCGGGCCAGCCGCACAACGCCTCTTGGTCGCCGAACAGAACCTCACCCTCCCCGACGCTTCAAACAAACAACTAAGAGTGATCGCGGGCTCTGAAACGAAAGAGTTGTCACGTGCGATCCAAACCTGGCAACATTCACTTGCGCTGTTTGTTGGAATCCTTTTTGTGAGTCTCGTTATCGCCGCCGCAGCACAGGTCGGCTTTGGACTCCAACCATTAAGACAACTACAGAAATCTGTAAAGAGACTTCGCGAAAGCCCTGGCGCACGCATTACGGGCACCTACCCTACCGAACTGAAGCCGCTTATCGAGGACTTCAATGCAGTCATCGACGCGAATGGAAAAATCATCGAACGTGCACGTAATCAGGCAGGTGATTTGGCGCACTCTATTAAGACGCCTATCTCAGTCATGATCAACGCGCTGCATGCTGAGAAAACACGTAGCGGCCATGACGCGGCTCTCGTGGCCTCACTTGAGGAGCAATTGCAACAATTGCAGCAACAAGTGCAATGGAGACTGAAGCGCGCGCGTATCGCCGCAAACGCAGGTGTTCCGCATAGCCGCACTTTGGTCAAAGTAACGCTCGAGCAGCTCGCACGCGTTATGGAGAAGGTCCATGCTGAAAAATCGATTCACGTGAAGGTCGGTTCAATCTCAGATGAACTGTACTTCGCGGGTGAAGAACAAGATTTGCAAGAAATCGTGGGCAACCTTCTAGACAACGCTTTTAAATGGGCCGTGCGCTCTGTTGTGGTGCAGGCGACGCTTTCAAATGGAAGGCTGCGCATCGTGGTCGAAGACGATGGGCCTGGGTCTGAGTCACTGACGAATTCAACGCACCCGCCTAGTCGCGGGCAGCGCGCTGATGAGACCGTGCCTGGAAGCGGACTCGGGCTTAGTATTGTGCGCGACTTAGTGATGCTTTACGACGGGACGCTTTCTTTTGAGGCCAATGTACCGAACGGGTTACGCGTTGTGAGTCTGTTGCCGGGCGGGCTAACAAACAACTAACACTAAAAATGCTCACGCATCGGCTGCTCTTGTGGAGCACGCCCAGGCATAAAGTCTTCTGTCGGCCGTGGGGCTTCACGGAAGAAACTATCCCACGCCTGCTGAACTAATACAATAATCATTCTAGCCTCTGGATTTAATGCGGGCCATCACGTCCGCCGTGAGCACATGCCGACGGATCTTTCCCGTAGGTGTGAATGGTAACTCATCGTAAAACTCAAGCATTTCTGGCAATTTATAATCTGCTACCTGTCCTTTCAGCATCTTTATTACGTCATCCAGAGTTAGCGAATGTTCCGGCTTCAGGACCACACACAAGCAATTTTTTTCACCTAGGCGCGTATCGTTAACTCCAACGATCGCCACGTGCAAGACAGATGGATGTCCATAAAGAAATTCTTCGATCTCACGAGGAAAATATTTTTTCCCTCCGCGATTAATCATTTCTTTTCTTCGCCCGACAATCATTACGTTGCCAACGTCATCGACATACTTCCCAAGATCTCCTGTTCTAAACCAGTCATCTGCAGTAAATAGTTCACTATTTGCAGTGGGGTTATTGAAATAGCCCAAATGAACAGAAGGTCCATAGGCAGCTATTTCGCCCTCCGATCCATATGGCACATCCTTTCCATCCTCATCGATAATCCTCAACTCCATTTGACCAACAACTCGTCCGATGGTCCCATTCACCTTTTGAGGATCATCTTCAAAACGCGTAAATGTGTGAAATCCTGTCTCGAGCATCCCATAAAGCTCAAGTAAGTGGCCTTTCATATTTTGCTGGTAGGCTTTTATCGTTTCAATTGCCGCGGAGGCACCGCCCGTTACAACCACGCGTAAAGAGCTGCAATCATATTTTTGGAACTGGGGAACATTCAAGATGGCAAGTAGCGATGCGGGTGCAGTTGGAATGAACGTGACGCGATGTTTCTCTATCAACTGAAGCGCGCGTTCCGCATCGAAACGTTCCATTAGTACCGCACGACATCCCGCCATAACGGTCTGCAACAAGCTGATGTAGCCCCAATTGAGCCCAACCGGTAACCAGACAAGGATTACCTCGTCGGAAGTCACGCCCATTTCACTATTGATAACTTCAATCGCGTACAAAGTAGTGTTGAAGCTATGCATCACCCCTTTAGGATCCCCAGTGGTACCGGAGGTGAACGCCATCCGCATAACTGCATCTGGATCCATCGTCACGCGCTCAGAATGCGCGATGGGCTCATGACTACGGAGTCCCTCCTCCAGTGAATGAACATTCGGGATCGTTGTATCGCCAGACACAACTACAGTCTTAAGTAACGGTAGATCTGCACGCAACTCATGAATCATTGCTGCGTAGTCAAACCCCTTGAATGACGATGCACAAACAAATGCCTTGCTATTCGAAAATCTAAGTATGTACTCTACCTCTCGACGTCGAAAGTCTGGACTTATTTTGTTTGCTATCGCCCCAATTAATTCCAGTGAAAAAAAGACGATTGGAAATTCAACTCGGTTTGGAAACTGCATGGTGACAACATCACCTTCACTAATTCCCAAACTTTTAAAAAAAGCAGCACAACGATCAACCTGCTCTTTTAATTCCTTATACGTCAGGCCTCGCCTTTCATCGACAAACACAACTCGATCCGGATGCTCCGCCGCACGGCGCTCAAGGCAGCTATAAAACGTTACATCTTTCCACGCACCACTCTTGATGTAGCGATCTCTAAGCTGGGTCGTCAAACGTGTTTCAAACTGATCGACAGTCATCATGCCATCCTATTTTTATCTCAAAGCTCGCAACAAACCGCCATCAACAGGAATCGTACAGCCAGTTATGTAGGCACCCGCCGGGGACACTAACAGCGCAACGAGATTTGCAATGTCCGCAGTCGATCCGATTCGGCCCAGTGGGATCTCTGAGGTCAGCTTGGCACGTACACTTTCTGGGCTTTCTGTTCCGGCAGCAAACACTTTTTGCAGACGATCGGTATCAATGTACCCAGGGCAAATAGTATTGACATTTATGCCATATTTGGCGATTTCCATTGACAAAGTTTTTGCGTATCCGATCAATCCGGCCCACGTTGCCACCGACAAGCCGAACCCAGCGATTGGCTGAATTGCCGAGATCGCTGAAATATTCAAAACGCTTCCCGATCCCGCTGCCTTCAAATGCGGCAGCGCTGACCGCACCATTCGTATAACACTGAACAAATTTTGTTCAACTGCTTTTTGCCATGCCACATCATCAAATGACTCAATCGAACCCAAAGGTGGCGCACCGTCATTGTTGACAAGTATGTCCAGCCGGCCGAACTGATCAATCGCAGTCTGGACAATCCGACCACTTTCATCCTGATCACGAATATCGGCTGATACAGGAATGACTTTGACTCCATGCTTATCAGACAACGTCTTGGCAGCAGCCTCAAGCTTTGGGACGCGTCGGGCAAAAATGACAAGGTTCGCCCCCTCACCTGCCAAACGGTCTGCTATCCCATAGCCAATACCCATGCTGCCGCCACCCACAATTGCGACCTTATTTTTTAATCCGAGCTCCATCAGCGATCCACTCCACTCAAAAATGCCTCGGCATTCTTGTGAAATACTTTCTCTAGAATGGCTTCTGAGTAGCCCTCAGCCTTCCACTCTGTCGTCAAGCGTTCGAAGGTATACAGAGGATAGTCACCCCCAAACATGATGCGGTCCTGAAGTCTTCGTGCAATATCATGCTTTAGATCTGGTGCAAAATACTTGGGTGACCAACCATGCAACTCGTACCAGATATTACGTTTATGCATCAGGACTGCAATTGTTTCTGTCTGCCAAGGCCAACCGGGACGCGCAGCGACAATTCGCAGTTTCGGATTACGTGCGGCAACCATATCCAAGTGCCGTGGATGGCAGCTATCCAACAAAATCCCATTGCCGCCTGGCAGGCCGGCGCCGAGGCCGGTTGTACCTACAAAAATCAAAACGGGTATTGAAGCCTCGATACAAAGCTTGTAATAGTCATCGTATACGGAGTCGCTTGCTGGGACTGAACCAGAGCCATTGACTGCAAGACCAATAAAACCCGCTTTTGAGTCAATACATCTGCGCAACTCCGCAAGACCCTCTTGCTTTCCATGAAACATCGGATCGATGTGAAACCAATTACCTAGAATGGCATCGGGGTACTTTCTTTGCATTTCGAAGGAATAGTCATGCAAAGGCTTGATCTCTTGAATAGGTGCAAATTTTGTAAACCCTAAATCCAAGATTACTTGAGCTTGGCTTGCGCGGAAATAAGTTGCCATCTCATCGTCGGTTACATACTTTGTCTCGGAAGTCCATGTCTTCTTTTGCTGTGCGAGCTCAGCGGCTGTCCGTAATACATAGCCACGTTCCGTTCCCCAATGGGAGTGCATATCAATTAATTTCATATTCAACCTTTAAACAACTCAATGATCTACAAACCTAAATATGCTCGGCGTATGCTCTCGTCGGAGGATAATGAGTTCGGCGTGCCGCTGATGGCGACTTTCCCAGCTTCTAGCACGTAGGCAAAGTCGACGATCTTCAAAATCTTTCTGACGTTTTGCTCTGCAATTACAATCGTGGTCTTTCGTTCGCGGTTGATCTCAACTACCGTTGATAAGATTTGATCAAAAATCTTCGGTGCAAGACCAATGGATGGCTCATCCAGTAAGATTAAATCTGGCTGCCCCATCAGTGCTCGGCCAATGGCCAGCATCTGCTGCTCGCCGCCCGACATCAAAGCAACCATCTGCCCAGATCGCTCTTTCAAGATCGGAAACATTTGCTGTACCTTTTCCAGTCTACGAAAAAATTCCGTTCGATCTCGCAGCAGATAGGCACCCATTTCCAGATTTTCATAAACGGTCATCTCTGGGAATAACATTCTTCCCTGAGGCACGAGCGTGACGCCTTCTTTAACAATTGACTGTGTCGAAACATTCGTTAAGTCATGACCGCTTAGCCGAACGTTTCCTTGTGTGGTTCGAACCAATCCGGCTACGGCCTTAAACAGTGTCGTCTTGCCCGAACCATTCGCGCCTAGGACACCAACAATACTGCCAGGCTCGACCCGCATCGAAATGCCATGTAGTACCTCGACTGGTCCATACGCAACATGTAGGTTCTCAATATCAAGCATCGGCGACTTCCTCGCCAAGATAAGCCTCAATCGCGATAGGATCTTGTGTCACTTGCTCAGGAGTGCCTTGAGTAATGACACGACCAAGATGGAGCACTGATATAAAGTCAGCTAGTTGCATCATTACCCGCATATTGTGCTCAATCACCAAAAGGGTCATACCCTCTTCCCGTACGATTGACTTCAGCATTTTGATCGCCGTCAGCGCTTCTTCCTCAGACATTCCTGAGGTGGGTTCGTCAAGCAACAACAATTTTGGCTTCGCCGCTAACGCACGCGCAAGATCTAAGCGTTTCAGCATTCCATAGGGCAGAAGACTAGCTGGTCGCTCCGCGTCCTCCAGCAGTTCAAAGCGGCGCAGCAGGGCATCCGCCTTCTCTTTCGCATCAAGCTCAAGGCGTCGTGCGTGAGGTGCACCTAACAATTGTGCCAACAATCCAATCTTCAACTGCCTATGCATCCCTATCAATACATTATCGCGGACACTTCGATCACCAAAAATTTGTACATGTTGAAAACTGCGGCTCATCCCCAGTGCGCTAATTAAATGTGGCGCCATTTTTTCAATATTCACCCCATCAAAAACTATTTCACCCGATGTGCACTGAATGGCACCGCTGATGCTATTAATCAGCGTGGTTTTTCCTGCGCCGTTGGGACCAATCAGGCCTCGAATTTGTCCCTGCGGCACATCGATCGACACATCATCTACCGCCTTCAATCCGCCAAACTGGAGCGATAAATGGCGCGTCTGTAAGAGCATCTTCGTCTGCATGGAATCAATGTCCTGCCGTCGAGGCGTTCGGTTTACTTTTGCGGGCCCGGAATAAGCCCACCAAACCGTTCGGCATGAAGATCAAACTCAATAATAGAATCGCTGAATACACCAAATCCCCGTACTCTTTGATTCCTCGCAAGGCTTCTGGTAACCCGGTAAATACCACGGCACCAATGACTGATCCGGCGATGCTACCCATTCCACCCACCACAATAAAGGTGATGTAGCGCAGCGACGCAGACACCCCAAACTCCACGGGATCAATGAAGCCCACCACCATCGAAAACAAAGCTCCCGCAAGTCCGGCATACGCGGCCGAGATAGTAAAGGCCACCAACTTGACTTGCGCGACTTGTATTCCCAGGGCCTGTGCAGCGTGGGGACTCGTCCGTATTGCATCAAACGCTCTTCCGATCCTTGAACGCATCATGTTGGCGGTGATGTAAAGACAAAAGCCGCAGGAGATGGCAACGATGTAAAACAGCATGGTTTCATTTCCCATCGACCATCCCAAAAACTCTGATGGTTCAATTTTCAACCCGCGGATGCCGCCCGTCAGGTCTGGAAACTCTTCAATCAAAATTTGGGTCAAACTCAGAAATGCCAGCGTTGCCAACGCAAGATAAATACCGCTGAGACGTCGTGCAGGGTACCCGACCAGAACCCCACCTAAACTCGCTAACAGCACCGCGCCAAGCACACAAAGCAACATAGGCAATTGCGAATGATTATTCAACAGCGTGTAGGTGTAGGCGCCAATCGCCATAAACGAGGAATGGCACAAAGAAATCTGACCTGAGTTACCTGTCAACACATTCAAGCCGAGCGCAAGAATGATGTTTATCAAAATCAGGTTCAATAAGTACAAGTAATAGGTTGGTAAAACCCATGGTGCGATGCCGGCGGCAATCAAAAGCGCACCAATCACCCAGATGGTTTGTTGATTCTGCTTCATCAAATTCTCACCAGGGGCGCTCTGCCAAAAAGCCCATAGGGTCTGACGAGCAAAAAGACAACGAGCACCACAAACGGAAGTATGTTTTTAGCCGTACTTCCAAAAAAAGCACCTGAATAGGTTTCAATCAAACCCAGCAACAAGCCGCCTACGACGGCGCCTGGCAGCGAAGTGAATCCGCCGATCACTGCAGCGACAAGTGCTTTAAGGACTAAATGTCCAACCTCTGGATTAATCCCAATAATTGGCGCTAACAAGATGCCACCTAAGGCACCGATTGCCGAGGAGATACCCCAAGAAATCATCAATACGCGCTCAACGCTGACCCCCATCAGGCGGGCAGCCTCCTGACTTTGGGATACCGCGCGCATCGCCTTACCCAAAGGGTTGAACTTAAAAAACCAAGCTAAGCACACGACCAACATCGTTGTACAGAAAATGACCCACAGGTACTGTGGATTCAACACTACACCAGCGACCCTGAAGGAAGCAAACGGCAGGGGATTATCAATGGTGAAGAGATTATCTTGCCAATACAGGCGTATCGCACTCTTGATAATGAGTCCGATGGCAAAGGTCGCAATAACCAACGTAAACTCTGGCGCCGCCATGATGCGACGGATCATGGCACGCTCAATAAACAGCCCGACAACAAAGCCTATTAAGATCGTGACCGGCAATACAATCCAGTACGGCAGAGCTAACGCTGTCAACACCAACGCGGCGTACGCCCCAACAGTGACGAGCTCACCTTGGGCAAAATTTAAAATGCTAGATGCTTTAAATGGGATGACGAGCGCTAAGGCAACGAGCGCGTATATGCTGCCAACTGATAAGCCGGCAATAAGCAACTGTAGTGCAATCGTGATGGTCATATCGAAAAGTTAGCACTGCGCCTCGCGCTTGCGCGACACGCAGTGCTCCTCAAGAAGCCTCTACTCGTAACGCTTGAGGATTTCGCTGGGCCGACTAGGCTTCCAACCCACAGGTTGCCAATTGCCGCCCTTGACCTCCATCACGGTCAATGTCAAATTGCCGATGTGATGTTTGTTGGTAAAGGTGATCGGTGCGGCGAGAGGTGACGATGAGAAGTTTTTAATTTGCTCCAAACCAGCGATCAGGCTCTTGGTATTTAGATCTGGCCCTGCCTTCTTCATCGCTTCAGCTAACACGTACATATCGGTGTAAGCCATCACGTCAAACACGTTCGGGCGGCCGACTGGCAAGTTTGGATACTCTTTCTTCCACTTAGCCTCCCATGCCTGCAACGTGGGGTTTGGAGTGCCTGGCAAAAACGGAATGAGCGAAAACCCTGTTGCGCCCTCAGCGTTTTCCTTGGCTGCAAGGGTAAACGACTTATCCACCATGGTTGCGCCTACAAAAAACTTTTGCTTGAGCCCTAATTCACGAGCCTGGCGCATCGCAATCGCTGCCTCAGCTGGGTTACCAAAGAACGCCACAACTTCAGCACCAGAGTTCTTTACAGCAAGCAACTGTGGCGTGAAATCCTTGTCACCAATATTGAACTCAGCGCGAGCGGCCACATTTACCTTGTAGACATCTTTTAGTGCTGTCGCTAACGCATTACCCTCGTTTTTAGGGTATTCCTCTCGGCCATTCATAATTGCAACTTTCTTCGCTTTGAGTCCTTCAGCGATAAACTCTGAATAAAGTTCGCCATAGCGAGGAACCTCTGTCGTCGCGCCTCTAAACAGGTAGCTGCTAAAGGGAAACGTTACGGCAGGTGCCGAGGCAAACGATACATACATCACACGCTGTTGTGCCTTGATGTAGTCAATCGTACCTACGGTTGCATTTGATCCAGCCGCACAGAAGATCATGAAAACTTTGTCTTGATCGATGAGCTTTTTCACTGCGCCGAGTGCGCGTGTTGGCGAATGTCCATCGTCTTCAAAAATCAAACGGAATTTTCTGCCGTTTACGCCACCAGCCGCGTTAATTTCCTTGATGGCCATCGCAAGCCCATCCCGACCACCCAAACCGATATAGGCCGCTGGGCCCGTAATCGGTCCAAATCCACCAATTAAGATTTCATCTTTTGTGACACCTTGCGCCGAGGCGCTGTTCGCAAACAGAACCGCAGCGGCACAGGAAACTGCTAGTCCGACTAGTTTTTTGATCATGTTTGTCTCCAATTGTTTAGCAAATTTTTTTGCAATAGTTTTTTTGTACCCCGATCTTATAGAGGGTCGAGCCCTTTTACAAGGGCGACGTGCATTAGACTGTGCCAGTAATATGCAACCAAGCAAATAAACAGAGCCCTAAGTCAGCGTTAATAGTCGTGCCAGCTCGGATACACCAATATGCACTCCCTCGAACCAAACTATCGTGCCCTAGTCATCGGCGCCTCAGGAACAATCGGCTCGGCTTTTGTGCGGGCCCTAAAGAGTGATCCACAGTGTGCGTCGGTGACAGAATTGTCGCGGCGCACAACGCCCGGGTTTAGTCTTGAAGACGAGGCGAGTATTGCCTTAGCTGCCGCGACATTGAATGATGCCGGGCCTTTTGCCCTGATCATTGATGCCACTGGCGCACTCACCATTGATGGGATAGGGCCCGAGAAACAAATCGGTGCGTTAAGTTGCGCAACGCTGATGCGTAGCTTTCAGGTCAACACGATCGGACCTTCTTTACTGCTTAAGCATTTCTTGCCTTTGCTGAGCAAAGACCGAGCCATCTACGCAAAACTCTCTGCGCGTGTCGGTAGCATCAGCGACAACCAGAAAGGGGGTTGGTACGGCTACCGAGCGTCAAAGGCCGCATTCAATATGATGCTTCAGACTGCTGGCATTGAGTTTGCGCGCAAGAATAAACAGGCCGTGTTAGTCGCCTTGCAGCCCGGCACTGTTGCGTCACCTCTGTCCAAACCGTTTGCTTCGGCGTCACACACCATTTCAGCAGACGAGTCCGTGGCTGGCC
>CAMCWG010000036.1 GCA_945882005.1 Bordetella parapertussis | reverse complement strand
ATTTGCTTCCACACCACTGCAGAGCCCTTATAACCTCTTGAAGCAACGATTTCATATCATCGTGACCGATGATTTCACGAAAGCGTGACCGTTTCGGATAAGATTAATCGTTAATTGTGCAACCTAACCGCATCGGTCACGCTTTCGCGAAACCACCGGTCACGTTCAGCGAAATACGCACACTGTATTTTGCTCAAAGGATGCTGCTTGGGAATTAAAAAGCCACCCGAAGGTGGCTAGTATTTAAGTGGGTACGAATTACCGCTCAGCAAAAGCTAACAAGGCGAACAGCAGTTCAACCAGAGGCTAGCGAGTAACTAGGAAATTGGTAGCGATTCACAGGGCTGCCCCGCCAAGTAGTAAACGAACATGCGCCTCTAGGGGCACTTTTTCTATTGACGTGCTACTCGGTCTGCCATTGAGCAGTCGTTAGAACGCAACATACATCCTCTTTGAAGATGTAAATGCAATTCAATTGAATAATCTAGCTAAATTTTAGCTCGATAGTGCTAAAATTTAGCTATGTCAATGAAAAATGCACTTTTTACAGACAGTCAAGCTAAGGTCCATTCATGGATTTTTGGTCAGCCTGAGCGTTTTTATCACTTAAGTGAGCTGCGCCGCCTGACTGGTTTGAGCAGTGCGTCTCTTCAGCGAGAGATCAACAGGCTAGTAGACGCAGGCCTTGCCAACTCGAAGATGCAAGGCAATCAACGACAAATATCTGCTAACCGTCAAAGCCCCTTGTTTAAAGAGTTGCGCGATTTGACGCGCAAAGTAATGGGTGTGGCTCCGATGATTCAAGAAGCACTGCTTCCAATCGAAAACAAAATCGAAATCGCCTTTGTTTATGGCTCGGTCGCGAAGCAGTCAGACACTGCGGAAAGTGACATGGATGTCATGCTTGTTGGTCGCGATCTGACATTAAGTGACATACTGGAGCACTTGCTTCCTGCAGAAGAAATTCTTTGCCGCAAGATTAATCCCACCTACTACACAGTTCACGAGTTCAAAAAAAGATTAAGCGATGCTGACTCTTTTGTGAATAAAGTATTGAGCCAACCTACTTTGCAGATTTTTGGAAATATGGATGACTTTAGAAGCGCTCAGTAATCTTGCCAAAATCGGTAAGATAAAAGCTGAACCAATGAATCGTGCGGAAATTGACCGTATGTTAGTGATGGCGCGCAAGCATTTTGTAGACTCGAGCTATCAGCAAGTATCTCAAGAAGGGCGCTTCACTAGTGTCTATAACTCAATACATGGGGCCGCACTTGCAGCACTCCGATGGCACGGCTATCGCAGTGAAAGCCGTTACATTGTTTTTCAGTCTCTTGGCCATACTCTAGCGTGGCCAGCCAGTCAGTGGCGAGTGGTCGATGCCGCACACCAAAAACGCAATTTGGCTGAATATGAGGGCTTTCTTGAAATCGAAGAGTCAGCAATTGTTGAGCTCAGGCTACTTGCAGAAAAATTATTTGCCGACGTAGATCGACTGATCAGTGCTGATAAAGATGCGAACTTAGCCTAAGGATGTTGCTCAAGAGAGATGGTGGTTAGTACCCACCAATAAAATCAGCTGATCAACTGCTGGGCCTGTATCTGTTGGCAGTGCATTGACCGATCGCGCCTAGCCATCCTTGCAATGTACAGTCACAGCCTAGTGCACCACGATACAGCTTGGGTTAGTTCAACCTCCCCTCGCGTACCAGCAGCCAGCTCCGGTGCATCATCAGAGACATCCAGAACAACAACTTCATCATGTTCAATGTTCATCTCAGACTCCAAGGTCAACAGTTATCGGCACAGCTAGCGCTATTCCCAGAAAGGGCCTCGGCGCAGCAACAGACGGTTCAAAAGCGTGGCGCATTACTAATTAAACTGTCCTCCCCAAAAGTTGGACAGTTTAGGTCAGCACAAGGGATTGAGTTCAGCAATCAACCGCACTCAACCACATGTAATGCCGTGGTAGCCCAAGGTGTAATAAATCCCCCCCTGCGCCCTACCAGCACTCAACTCCAATGCATCATCGGAGACATTTAGTTCAAGCACTTCGTCAAGTTCAATATTCATAGTTAACTCCTAAGTTAAGTGCCCACGCCCAAATGGGTGTGGGTAGCGGTCAGCATTACCCTCTATTGTTTGTGTTGCAGTCAAAAGTACAACAGGGCGCACACAGACTTCCGAGCATCACACCACCAGCAGCCAGTTCTAACGCATCATCAGACACATATCGACCTACAACTTCATCAAGTTCAATGTTCATAGCAAACTCCTAAGTTAAGTGCCCATGCCCAAGCGGGTGTGAGTTACAGTCAGCAATGGCTGAAAGTAGTTGCGCACCAAGTGCCCCACATGAGGGTTCCCGATTTGTACTGTCCCACTTGCGCACCACCCGCAGCCAGCTCCAGTGCATCGTCAGAGACGTCCTGTACGAAAACGTCATCAAGTTCAATATTCATAGCAGACTCCAAGATTGAAGGGATTCCGGCGTGCTGGGCACTGATACCGAATACTCGAGGTTTATAAAGCAAACGTTTAATGGGCGTCAAATATTATTTGCCGAGCCACTTAATTTACTTTAATGCCAGCTTTTTCAACAACCGGTTTGTACATTGCCAGATCACGTTTGATCTCGTCGCCAAACTGCGCTGGCGTTGTGTTCGCTGCTTCGATTCCAGAAGCAAGTAATTTCGCCTTGACTGTGGGGTCTTGCAAGACGGCATTGATTTCTTTGTTTAGCTTGGCAACGATTGCAGAGGGTGTTCTTGCTGGCGCCATGACACCGACCCATGAGTTGAGCTCAATTCCCGGAATGCCTGCCTCTTTGAAGGTCGGAATGTCGGGATAGGCCGCTGAGCGGTTGGCGCTTGGCACGCCAAGGGCCACTAATGTCCCAGCTTTTAAATGTTGATTGATCGAGGCAGCCGAGGCGAACGTCAAAGGAATGTGTCCGGCCAAAGCGTCAGCGACCGCAGGACCACCGCCTTTGTACGCGACGTGGACAAAATTGGAGTTGGTCTGTTGCTTGAGCAGTTCGCCTGCTAAGTGCACGAGACTGGCGTTACCTGAGGTTCCGTAGGAAAGGCCACCTGAAGTACTGTTAGCCAACGCTACAAGTTCTTTCAAGGTCTTTGCCGTGAGTTTTGGATTGGCTGCCAAAATAATGACCGAGTTCCCAATCTTTGCAATCGGTTCAAAATCCTTGACCGGATCGAAGCCAATTTTCGAATACGCATGGGGGTTAATGACTAAGGTGCCGTCCAACGCTAAAAACAGCGTGTAGCCATCGGGCGCCGAGGTGGCTACCTGCTGAGCACCAATATTACCGGAGGCACCGGGTTTGTTTTCAACAATGACTTGTTGGCCGAGTCGTTTGGATAAGCCCTCGGCGATGATACGACCACTTGTATCAGTGACTCCGCCAGGTGCGAAAGGCACCACAAGCTTAATGGCTTTAGTCGGGAATGTGTCTGTCGCTTGCGCTTGCGCGTTGCCGCTTGTTAGGCCAACCCCCGTCATTGCTATGAGCGCTGCACAGATTTGTTTAATACATAAAGTTTTCTTCTTCAATTTTGTCTCCTCAACAAAAACCTATGAATGATCGGATCCTCAGAAGGATAGTGGTTTCCTATACAACCAAGTGGGTGAGGGTTGAATTTCAGCAACAGCATACAGTTCCGACATGTTGAAAACTGATAGATGTTATTTCGGACAAACGTACATCCAGCCTGAAGTTGGCGCGGTGTAGGTTGGGGCGCTATGGGCAGCCAATTCCAATGTGTCATCGGAAGCAATCAGTACAACAACTTCATCAAGTTCTATGTTCATAGCAAACTCCAAGTTTGATGGCACGACGCCGACGTTTATACCGGTCGCCACACAATCATAGCCGACTGCAGCTGAATATTTACACTACTTTGTATTGTATAAAGCCTTATGCAAGATATCTCTGTGAGTTGATTCGTCAATTAGGAAACTATCAATGAGCACTTCAAAAGCAAAACACAATAAAGTCATGATTACCTGTGCGGTGACGGGCGCAATACATACGCCGACGATGTCGCCCCATTTGCCTATCACGGCGGATCAAATTGCGGATGCAGCGCTGGAGGCGCATGCTGCGGGCGCGGCCTTGGTGCACCTGCATGCGCGAGACCCTGTCAATGGTCGTCCTGATCAGCGCCCCGAGGCCTTCACGCCTTTCTTGAAGCGTGTGAAAGACAATAGCAATGTCGTGATCAACATTACGACTGGTGGCGCGCCGACGATGAGTGTGGAAGAGCGCCTTAAACCCTGCGCCTATTTCAAACCCGAGGTCGCCTCTTTAAACATGGGTTCAATGAACTTCGGTTTATTTCCGATGCTAGCGCGCTATCCAACGTTCAAGTTTGATTGGGAAAAGCCTTATTTAGAAGAGTCGGATGACCGGATCTTCAAAAATACATTCCGCGACATTGCAAATATTCTGACAACGTGCGCGGCCAATGGCACCCGCTTTGAAATCGAGTGTTACGACATTGGGCATCTGTATACGTTGCGTCACTTTGCAGATCGTGGTTTAGTCAAACCACCATTCTTCATTCAATCTGTTTTCGGTATCTTGGGTGGAATTGGACCGCATCCAGAAGATGTCGCCCACATGAAGCGCACGGCGGATCGTTTGTTCGGTAACGATTACTACTGGAGCGTCTTGGGCGCAGGACGAAATCAGCTGCCGATCGCAGCGCAATCTGTAGCACTAGGAGGGCATGTGCGTGTTGGCCTGGAAGATTCGTTATGGATCGGTCCAGGAAAACTGGCCGAGAGCAATGCCATGCAAGTGCGCGCGGTGCGCCAGGTGATTGAGGGGCTCGGGTTAAGTGTTGCCTCTTCTGACGAGGCGCGCGAGATGTTGCAGCTCAAGGGCGGCAACGATGTTAACTTTTAATGTCCTGAGCACAGCCCCGGTCTCGAGTGAAGATGACTTGTCGCAAGGGTTGTTGGCTCAGCAGGCACATTGCTCGCCAAAGTATTTCTATAACGCGTTAGGGTCAACATTGTTTGATGCGATTACGCATCTACCTGAATACTATTTGACACGAACTGAGGCGGCTATTTTTAGTGAGCACGCTGAGGCGATTCATGCGCAAATTCCTGCACAGGCGGCATGGCTTGATCTCGGGGCGGGTAGCTGTGAGAAAGCCGCTAGCTTGTTTGAGCGTACGACCCCAGGTTTGTATGTGGCGGTGGATATCTCGCTAGACTATCTCAATGGCACCTTGGAGCGGTTGCAACGCGAGCATCCTCAGGTTCCCATGGTTGGTGTGGGGATGGATTTTTCAAGCGAACTAACGTTCGCGCCCGAACTGCAAGCGCAGCTGTTAGCGAAACCTGTCTTTGCCTTCTACCCAGGCTCTAGTCTAGGTAACTTCGATCCTGTTCAGGCGTTAGGTTTTTTGCAACGTATCGTCGCGGTATGTAAAGCTGCACAGCCTGGCTCCGGCTTGCTGATAGGCATAGACCTTGTGAAAGACGCTGCGGTATTAGAGCGCGCGTACGCGGATGAGCTTGGCGTGACGGCAGCCTTTAATCTAAATGTACTCAGGCACGTGAATAGTTTGATCGGTGCAGATTTTGAAGTCCGCAACTGGGAGCACCTAGCGAATTTCAATGTCAAAGAATCGCGTATCGAAATGCACCTGCAGGCGCGTCGCCAAGTCACCGTGTCTTGGCCAGGCCACCAGCGTGTTTTTCAGAAGGGCGAAACGATACACACTGAAAATTCGTATAAGTGGACAGTTGAAAAGTTTTCGAAACTTTTGCTCTCGGCAGGCTTTACGCATACGCAGCATTGGACCGATCTGCAAGAGCAGTACGCCGTATTTTGGGCAAGCTAAGGGCAGATACGCCTAGAGCGCGCAGGTTCTGAAGCCTGAATAAATGTCGCAGCGCTCGGGTGTAAAAAAATTGCGGTACTGAACGTGGCGTAAAGCTTGGTGGGTTGCGCGGGCCGCCCCGCGCAGCACTTTGCGTGTTCCAAACCACGGTGCTGAGTACTCCGCATAGGGATGCACGACGAAACCCTCAAAGGGCTCAAACGTATCTTGTGTCCATTCCCACACTTCACCCCAGTTAAAGTTTGCAAGAGTTCGAGCCGAACAATCCCACTCGGCTTCGGTTGGCAGGCGACATTGCGCCCAAGTGCAGTACGCCTGTGCGTCGTCCCAAGAGATGTGAACAGCTGGCGCTTGCATAGCCATAGGTGCCCAAGCACCAAAAGTTTGCACCTCGAAGCTTGACCCCGCGCGACGAACATACGGAGGCAATCGATGACCCGTTGACGTAATAAATGTCATGTATTGAACCCAAGACACAGGGTCTAGGCTGATTTCAAATGCCTGAAGTGCGACGCTGCGCGCAACGAGTTCATTATCAAAACAGAATTGGTCGGATGCTGAGCCGAGTGTCCAGTGCTGTGAGGGTACCTTTGTCGTCGTGCTTTGTGATGCCGATCTGTGTATGGGCGCGCTGTATACCCATGCTGTCTAACCGGGAAGCGAAAGCGCTTGCGCCATATAAACGCCTGCCTCGAGATGCATCGCTTCGTGTTGTAAGACGAGCCAATAAAAGTAAACCGCTGGGTCGTCGTTTGAGGTGTTTTGTAAGAGCGTGAGGGTTTGGTCTAGAGTTTGTGCTGCATAGGTCAGACAGTCATCGCCAGAGGGGTATCCTTGCCCCCAGCGCGTTTCGTGCTGTACTTTAGCGCTGTCGTACCATCGATCTGACTGAGCGAGCACTGAATATTGTTTAGGAAGACCGCTTCGCATCGCGGCACCTTCACTGCGGGCTGGATTGCGCGCGATCCAGTATTCTTGAAACCAAGCGATGTGACCAAGTTCCCAGAGCGGTGGATTGAATTCTGGTTTGTAGGGAACGTTAAGTTGTTTTGCGTGCGCATAGAAGCTGAGTGAGTCCAGAGTGTACGTACGCATTTCCTGTAGCGCAGTGGATAGCTCTTTGGTATTAGCCTCACGCATCTTGGTTTAGTTACTTTTTATGTTGACAGCCGCTCAAATTCGCAAGCCTAGAATCGTTATTGTAAGTCCGGCATTGGCAAGCGCCAACAACGGTAATTGGCAGACGGCTAAGCGTTATGCCAAGATGCTTGCGACGACTTGCACGGTCCGCATTGTCAGTGAATGGGATGGCGCTCAAACAGATGACGTGTTGATTGCGTTACACGCTCGGCGCAGTTATTCATCCATAGCAGCTTGGTACGCTCAGCGAGGTTCTGAGGGCCTTTGCGTGGTGCTCACCGGTACCGACCTCTACCGGGATATCAAGCAAGATCCTCAGGCACAGCAGTCCCTGGTTTGGGCCAAACGCTTGGTCGTGTTGCAACCAGCAGGGCTAGCCGAGCTGCCAGCGAAGTTTCAAGATAAAACGCGTGTCTTGTTTCAATCGACGACTACTCGTCAGACCTTGAGCAAAACGAACCGTCATGTGCGAGCGGTTATGGTGGGGCATCTAAGATCAGAAAAATCCCCTCAGACTTTTTTCGAGGTGGCTACGTTATTAGCCGAGCGTAGCGATATTGAGCTGCGTCATATCGGTGGCGAACATGATCAGTCTCTGGCGCAGCAAGCGCACGATACCGCGGCCAAGTACCCGAACTATCGGTTTTTGGGTGCTCGCAGCCATGAGCAAACTCGACGCTATATTCAGCGTTCGCACGTTCTTGTGCACCCGAGTGTGATGGAAGGCGGCGCCCATGTGATTATGGAAGCTAGCTGTAGTGGCGTACCTGTGTTGGCCTCCCGCATTGCAGGCAATATTGGGATGTTGGGCGAAGACTATGCTGGTTTTTTTGAAGTCGGTGATGCGCGCGAGCTCGCGAGATTGCTGATCCGCTTTAGAGAAGACGCGTCGTTTGCTGCTCAACTACAAATGCAGTGCGGACAGCGTGCTTATTTGTTCGAGGCCGCTCGCGAGCGCAGCGGATTGATTACAATCGTCCAAGACTTAACAATCAAGGAAGCATGATGCCTGACAATGAACCTCGTTTGACCTCGCTCTCGCATGGCGGTGGCTGTGGTTGCAAGATCGCGCCGGCGGTCTTATCTGAGATTTTAAAAGGCACCTTGCAGATGCCGATTCCTAAAGAGTTGATGGTAGGGATCGCAACGGCAGATGATGCCGCGGTCTATAAAATCAACGACGAGCAGGCGTTGATTGCCACAACTGATTTTTTTATGCCAATCGTCGACGATCCCTACGACTTCGGTCGCATTGCGGCAACCAATGCAATCAGCGACGTTTACGCGATGGGTGGAAAGCCAATCTTGGCTTTGGCGTTAGTTGGAATGCCGATCAACGTATTGTCGACCGACACCATCGGCAAGATTTTGGCAGGCGGGGCTTCGGTGTGCAACACCGCCGGTATCCCGATTGCAGGAGGGCATACGATTGATTCCGTCGAGCCGATCTATGGCTTGGTGGTGCTGGGCTTGATTCATCCCGATCGTGTCAAGCGTAATGATGGTGCGCGTGCTGGTGATGTGATGGTGCTAGGTAAACCTATCGGTGTTGGAATTTTATCTGCCGCCCTCAAAAAAGAAGCGCTTGATGCAGCAGGCTATGCGTCGATGCTGACGAATGCAACCAAACTCAATACACCAGGCCCGGAGTTAGCTGAATTGCCCGGCGTGCACGCGTTGACCGACGTCACGGGGTTTGGCTTGGCGGGTCATGCGCTAGAGATCGCTCGGGGTGCGAAGTTGACAGCCCATATCAATTGGGCTGACGTACCGTTGCTGCCAGATGTTTCTGAACTGATCAAAAAGGGCATGGTGACGGGTGCTTCAGGCCGCAACTGGGAAGGCTACGGTAAAGAAATCACACTGGCCTCGGGCTTGCCAGCAGAGTGCCAAACGTTGTTGTCTGATCCGCAAACAAGCGGTGGCTTGCTGGTGTGTTGCTCACCCGATGCGGTGCCAGAGGTACTCGCCGTGTTTAAGCGTCATGGTTTTGGTGACGCGGCTGTGGTGGGCCATATTGGTCAGGCACAGGCCACCCGTTTGATCGTTAGCTAGTGTTTAGTCGGTCTCGCTGCTTGCTCAGGCTGGCATGTTTTGCGTTGTTAGCCTTATCTTTCCCAACGGTCTCTCAGCCGTTGGTGGTTGGCTCTAAACGCTTCACTGAATCCTATATCTTGGGCGAGATTGTTAGCCAAGCAGTCGCTGGATCTGGTCAAGATCGCGTGAGGTTGAAGTCTGGTTTAGGCAACACGGGGATTTTATTGTCTGCGTTGCTAAGCGGCGAAATAGATCTCTACCCTGAGTACACCGGGACCATCACGCGCGAGATCTTAAAAACAGAGCAGGCGCTATCACTAGAACAAATTAATGAACGTTTGGTACCGCTTGGGCTTCAAGCCGGTGTGCTGTTGGGTTTTGATAATTCTTATGTGCTCGCGATGCGGCGTGAGCAGGCGCAAGAGCTTCAAATAAATACGATTTCGGATTTGGCTAAGCATCCGCGACTTGTGCCAGGGTTATCGCACGAATTTATTGGGCGCAAAGATGGTTGGAAAGGTTTGTCAGAGGCCTATCAGTTAGGTGGGATGTCGCCGCGAGGGCTTGATCATGGGCTTGCCTATGAGGCTATCGTTGCAAAGCAGATTGACGTGGTTGATGCCTATGGCACGGATTCAAAGTTAAAACGTTATGGTTTGACGGTGTTGCAAGATGATCGACGGTTCTTTCCAACCTATGAAGCTTTACTGCTCTATCGGGCGGATGTGCCGACTAAGTTCCCAGAGTCCTGGAAAATCATCCAAACCTTACAGAACAAAATTTCACAGGAAACGATGCTTGATCTCAACACCCGTGTAGAGATCGAGGGGCAAACCTTTGCTGCCGTGGCGCAGCAATTTTTATTGCAACAGAAAACGGATCAAGCGCAGGGCTCCTCTAGTGGCATGAGCTCGAACGACGGACAGCGGCTGAGTTCCATTCAATCATTTTTACGGACGCTGTTTGCACCTGACTTTTGGCGCTTGGGTGCACAGCATATTTTCTTAGTGCTGTTCTCCTTGCTTATGGCTCTTGTTGTTGGCCTCCCTTTAGGGATAGTCTGTTTTTATTGGCCCCGCACCGGGCAAGCTGTCTTGTCTGTGATCGGTGTTATTCAAACCATCCCATCGTTGGCACTTCTAGCATTTTTAATTTCACTGTTCGGTCTTATCGGGACCATACCCGCCATCGTGGCGTTGTTCTTGTACGCTCTGCTACCCATCGTGCAAAGTACCCACGCAGGGTTCAGTGAAATTTCTTCGTCAATGCGACAAGCGGCTACGGCGCTTGGTCTGGGCTTTAGACTCCGCTTATTTTTGATTGAGCTGCCCCTTGCACGCACAATGATTTTGAGCGGTATTAAAGTGGCGGCGGTCACAAGCGTTGGTACAGCGACGATTGCAGCCTTTGTGGGTGCAGGTGGCTTTGGTGAGCGCATCGCACAAGGGTTAGCGCTCAACAACACGTCGATGTTGCTTGCTGGTGCGATCCCGTCAGCGGTCCTTGCGCTGCTGATACAGGGTGGTTTTTATATCTTTGAACGCCGATTGGTACATCGAAGGCGTTAAGTGGCCTGCATGAGGCCTTGTTGCGATGCTTGAGTATCTAGGCAACATGCCTTGCAATATAAAACACTCCAGCAAAGCTTACTCCGAGTACGGTGGTCATCCAGGCAATCATTCTCCAGGTGCAGTTGGTGATTTCTTTATGAATGGCGGCGGTCAGTTTTAGCTCTAAGTTTTTTAGGTCTTCTTTTGTAGCTAAAGTTGGCAAAATTGCGTCAAAGCGTGTTTCAAGTGCGGTCATGCGGTTTTCCAAAAGCGAATCCTAAGAAGCGACGTCAGCCAAGATGCTAACTTGCCGTCGTATGTTTGAGAAAAGTATCGCTGAAAACTAGCTATTCGTATTAGTCCCGTTACACTTATTAACATCATCAGTACATTTAGCTCTAGCTCTTCTTGGGAATCATTTGATGACGAACACTGTCGGTGTAATTGGTCTGGGCAATATGGGTCGTGGCATGGCGCTATCGCTCAAGCGTGGCGGTTTCTCTGTCATTGGTACAGATGCGCTTGCTTCAACGCGCGACGCACTTATAAAAGAAGGTGTCGAGGTCAGGCAGACCATCGGCGAGGTGATCGCGGCTTGTGATTTAGTGATTCTTTCCTTGCCTACCGCGGCGATTGTTGAGGACGTTGTCGCGGGTGCCGACGGAATCATTGCACATGCCCGCAAGGGTGTGTTGGTGATTGATACCTCGACCTCGCATCCTGACACGACCCGTCGTTTGGCAGTCAAGCTCGAGGCCGCGGGTATGAGAATGCTGGACGCGCCAGTAAGTGGTGGCCCCAAGGGTGCGATCACAGGCACTATGGCCATGGTCATTGGTGGAGACGCTGCAGATCTAGCGAGAGCAGAGCCGGTCTTGGCTGCCATGACGGCCAAACGTGTGCACGTTGGCGCCATCGGTGCAGGACATGTTGCAAAAATTGCGAATAACTTATTTGCTGCTGCGCATTTGCTGGTTGCAGGCGAGGTCACCCGTATGGCAGAGAAGGCGGGCGTACCCACTGATCAATTGCTTCAGGGCATTAATGCGGGATCGGGGCGCAGTTTCATTACTGAGCATAGCTATCCGACCTGGATCATGAACGACAAGTTCGACTCCGGTTTCACAATGAAGCTGATGCGCAAAGACGTGCGCTTGTCGCAAGAGCTGATTGGCGCGCTGGGTGTGGATTTGCCGCTTTCTGCAAAAGTGGCGGAGCTTTGGGCAAAGAGCGCAGACTCCATTGCAGATAATGAGGATTTCAACAGAATCGTTGAGCTGGGTACACGTTGATCTAAGTTCTCGCAGTGCCCATTGATCTTATACATGTATTAGGTGAGTCATGAGTCTGAATCAAACTGAACAGTTATTAGCCGCCTACAAGACCTTTTTTGCAGATGGTGTGGTTGGCTCTTACGTGAATGGTGCGATGCTGTTGGGCGAAGCCGAACCGATTAAACTCATTAACCCAGCAACGGGTGATGCGTTTTTGCAATATCAGGATGCAGGTGCTGGGGTCGCTAAGCAAGCGGTTACGGCTGCAATCGCCGGACAAAAGGTCTGGGCTGCCCTGAGCCATGCCGAGCGGGGGCGCCTGATGCAAGAGGCCGGAAGGCTGCTGCGCGCAAATATTGAGGCACTCGCGCAGCTGGAGTCAGTCTCTGCCGGCAAGCCAATCAGGGACTGTCGCGGCGAGGCGCTGCGTGTCGCAGAAATGTTTGAATACTACGGTGGATGGACAGACAAGCTTTATGGCAACGTCATTCCTGTTCCGAGCGGTCACCTCAATTACACCCGACGCGAGCCGTTTGGTGTCATTTTGCAGATCACACCCTGGAACGCACCTTTAAATACCTGTGGCTGGCAAATTGCGCCGGCCATGTGCATGGGTAATGCTGTTGTGCTTAAGCCCTCTGAGCTCACCCCCTTGAGTTCCCTTGCAGTGGCCAAGCTCGTTGAGCAAGCCGGTATCCCCAAAGGAGTCGTAAACGTGTTGGCGGGCTACGGTCACACGACAGGACAGGCTGCACTGAGTCACACGGCGGTGAAGAAGGTTGTCTTCGTGGGCTCGCCTGCGACAGGCGGCAAGATTGCAGCAGCAGCTGCAGTGCGCGGAATACCCTGTTTGTTAGAGTTGGGCGGTAAGTCCGCCAATATTGTGTTCGAGGATGCTGACTTAGATCGTGCCTGTATAGGCGCGCAGGCAGCAATCTTTGGTAATGCAGGGCAGAGCTGTGTGGCGGGCTCACGGTTGCTAGTGCAGCGTAGTGTTTACGATAAGTTCGTGAAGATGGTGGCCGATGGCGCAAGCAAGCTACGCGTCGGTGAGCCGACCGCGGCAGAAACTGAAATTGGTCCGATTCAGAACGCCACACAATTCAAACATGTCATGAATATGATTGAGACGGGCGTGCGTGAGGGCGCTGAGGTTGTCAGCGCCTCTGCTGTCACCGGAACAAACAGTGCTGGTTATTTTGTGCGACCAACCGTTCTTAAAAATGTGACGAACGACATGGCTGTTGCACGTACTGAAATTTTTGGTCCCGTGGTTGTTGCGATTCCCTTTGATACTGAGGAAGACGCCATCCGGATCGCAAACGATAGCGACTTTGGTTTGGCGGGCGCCGTTTGGACAAAGGATATTGGGCGTGCCTTTCGCGCAGCGGGTCAAGTCAAAGCAGGCACGTTCTGGGTCAATATGTATAAGGTGATCAACGTGGCCTCACCTTTTGGTGGGTTTGATGCTAGTGGCTATGGGCGTTCAAGTGGTGTCGAAGCGTTGCATGAATATACTCAAGTCAAGAGCGTGTGGGTTGAAACAGCTGCTAATCCGAATCAACCCTTTGGGTATGCGCCGTCACTGGATTAAACGGGGCGCTCTCCGTGTTGATGGAATGATGGGTTGTGTGTAGTTGAACGTACCTGCTCTGCACTGTTGGTTCTCGGCATTGCACTTATTAATAAGTAGATGAATACTGTAAGTGTCAAAGCTTGCACAACACCAAGTAATGTATACAACGTTGTCGCGATAAATGCGCTGATGAACCCGGGTTCAGCTAGGCCCTTGGTCACGAAAAACATACCCAGTACAAAGAGGCCGACGCCTGGGCAGACAAGCGAAAGACTTGCACCGTTTGGATTCGTGCGCAAGAGCTCTTTAAATCCTCCCGATCGGTGAATGACTGGAACGCCGACGATAAACACAAGCAGTTGAAAGGAAAAAAGAAATCCTAGGACAAGTGCGATCGTTGTAGAACTTGCGCCTAAGCCGAAATGATGATTGCCAGCCATCAGGAGTCGATAGACAGCTATTCCAAGAACGGTTGTGATGGGCACAGCCATCAGAAGCGATCCGGTAGACCCTGGCAAGATAGTCTCTGCGTTAATTGTTGAAAGTCTTGCGCGGACGACAGTGAGGGCAGATGCTAGTGTGACGATTCCGGACAGGACCGCCAGCGCTATCCCCGCGCTGTAGATCAAAGGAGTGCTGCTCATCGCAGCGGATGCGGAAAAGCCGACGGTGATCATTGCAAGTGCAAAAGTGCTGAGTAATTCCAACAGTCCCTTGCCCTGATACGTGAAGCCTTGGGCACTCGCGCGTATGTTGTGGCGCAGCCAACGCGTGACTGCAAACACAAATAACGCAAAAAACGCTAGCAATGCAAACGGGAATAGCACTTCCTTAACTGCCCACAGACCAGGGACGAATACTAGACCGCCGACAAAGCCGGCGTTGACGGACATTGCCAAGACCAGTGGCGTAATCATTTGCGTAACGCTTGCTTCTCCGGCATAAAGCGCTTGTCGCTTATCTTCTGCTAACTGGCTTGGTGCACGCAGCCACCAAAAAAGCAGCGCGAAGTGAGCGACTAGTAATGCGGCAATGACAACTTTCACTGACACGATCCAAGTTGACATTCCAGGTAAAGTGCTAGCACTAGCGAGAGATTCAAAAGTGGGTACTGGAATGCCAGCGTGCGGCGTTAGAAACAACAGCCAAACAAAAAAGCTAACTGCTAGACCACCTGCTCCTAAGGCAGCTAAGCCATGCATTGGTGAGAAGGGGACGATTTTTTTGTTCATGACGGGCACCGGTCAAGTTTGCATGAATCTATAATAATATATACATTTATATAATGTTGCTTCAAGATTGTTAGTTACTTGATTTACATCAATATCTCAGCAAGCGCTGTGTATGGGTG
>CAMCWG010000035.1 GCA_945882005.1 Bordetella parapertussis | reverse complement strand
GCGGCAACACCCAGACCAATACCCGCCATCGAGCTTGCGGCGACAAACGAGACGAAGCGGTCGCGTCGGCCACCTCGGCCGCGCGAGCTACTTAACCCCGCATAGCGGGCCCCGATCCAGATTTCATAAGGTAATTTCAGCACAAGGACATTATCGCATCAAACCCCCGCTCAGCCGATCATCCCACTACAATCCTCTCATGGAAATTCTGATACCCGGCAGCCTCGTGCCGACCTCCGTCGCGCCGGATTTAGCCTTGGAGCTAAAGAGGCATTGCCCGTACCTCCTTGAGCTACTCGAACGTCGACCTGCCCAGGTCCTGTCGCTGGCACCTGAGCGAACTGGCTGCACTCCTCGCGAAGCACTGCTGTTGCGCAGACTGGGCTACCCACACGCTATGTCATCAGATGACAGTGCAGAGACGTCCGAAACGTCCTCAGACGGCCTGAACTTGGGAGCCGGGCTAGCACCTCTTGCCGCGGGCATCCAAGCGGGTAACGAACCGGTATGGGTCGCGCAGCTTTGCTCTATCACGATTGGTCGCGAAGGCGCACGTATGCTTGCGCCGCACTCCCTGAACATTACACCGCATGAAGCCGACGCGCTCTTTGAGGCCGCCAGCTCGCTTTGGGAAGGATCTGAGGTTTCCGCCCTGTCCTTAAACGCAAATTTTTGGCGTATTTGGCCAGGTAACAATGCTCAAGCGCCATCCATGAGCCCTGAGGCTGTCGCGCAAATGGCGTTATCTGACTGGTGGCCGCAAGACCCAAGTTTTAAAGCGTGGCGTCGCCTCTTAAATGAAATCCAGATGCTTTGGCATACGCACCCAGTTAATGCCTTGCGCGCAGTGCGCGGTCTCCCCCCCATCAATTCCCTCTGGCTGTATGGTGGCGCGTGTGGCTGGCGTCCCAATGCGGCGCCCTCGCCTGTTCAGACGATTAATTTACTCGCTGACGCCTGTCTAGAAGGCGACTGGGCGCAATGGATTGCGCAACTCCCAGCAGTCTCGTCCGAACTAGAGCTCGCACTTAAACAGCACGTGACCAAGACGAGCGAGCAGCCAATCATCACCCTAACGGGACAACGTCATGCAGTCCGTCTGAATCCCTTCATCCCGCGTTGGTGGCAGCTCTTGCTTTCACCGCGCAAGCAAAATTGGACCGACTGGTGGACTCTCCCAAACTAACCATTCGTCGCAGTAACGATGCTGCAGCACTGCGCCTAGCCGGCTCCGGTCTACACCCATTACTCGCGCGCTTGTGGGCGGCGCGTGGCATCACCCAAGCGGACGACGTTCGCCTCGAATGGCCCGCCATGCTTGCGCCCAACACCCTGACACAAAACGAGCGCGCCGCTATCTTGCTTGCCGATGCCATTAAAGCGGGCAAGCGCATGCTGATCGTCGCCGACTATGACTGTGATGGCGCGACCGCTTGCGCAGTGGGTCTCCGGGCCTTACGCTCCATGGGGGCCATTGTTGATTTCTTAGTACCGAATCGCTTCGAAACTGGCTACGGGCTATCGGAAGCCGTTGTGGATCTGGCACTCGTGCACAAGGCGGGTCGTCCTGACTTACTCATCACCGTGGACAACGGCATCGCCAGTGTCGAGGGTGTTGCCGCAGCGAATCGTCATGGCCTTGGCGTCATTGTCACGGACCACCACTTACCCGGTCAGACTTTGCCGGAGGCTCTGGCAATCGTCAACCCTAACCAGCCGGGTTGCGACTTCCCTTCCAAGAATCTTGCTGGGGTCGGCGTCATTTTCTATTTAATGATCGCCTTACGCGCCGAACTCAGACGTCGAAATGTCTTTACCCAAGCCACCGCACCAAAACTAGAGGCGCTCGCTGATCTCGTTGCCCTCGGGACCGTGGCGGACGTCGTGAAGCTTGACTCGAACAATCGTCTACTTGTGACACGGGGACTTGATCGTATGCGTCGCGGCCTGATGCAACCCGGCATACGTGCACTCTTTGCAGTCAGCGCGCGTGACCCACAGGCCGCTAGTGGTTTCGACTTAGGCTTCGCCCTGGGGCCCCGAATCAACGCCGCTGGACGATTGGCGGATATGGGCTTGGGCATACGCTGCCTCACCACGGACGATGACATGGAAGCGCTCGAATTGGCGCGCGAGCTCGACACCATTAACCGAGAGCGCCGACAAATTGAAACCGTGATGAAAGAGCAAGCCCTGAGCGCAACAGAGAATGTTGAAGCTGGGCAAGTCGGTGCGTCTGTCTGTGTGATGCACCCAGAATGGCATCAAGGTGTTGTGGGGCTCGTGGCCTCCCGACTAAAGGAACGATTCTTTCGTCCAACACTTGCTTTCGCGCCCGCCGGCGATGATGAGCTGCGCGGCTCAGGTCGCTCGATTCCAGACGTACACCTGCGCGATGTGCTGGATCTGGTCTCAAAGAGACATCCGGGCCTAATCCGCAAGTTTGGAGGGCACGCCATGGCAGCAGGCCTGACACTCGGACGCGACGACTTTGAGCGCTTCGCGCCAGCGTTCGAACAAGCGGTGATTGAAATGACCGGTCGCAAGAGCTTTGAGCCAGTGATCGAAACCGATGGGTCTCTTGAAACAGGCTACGCCAATGCACAGGTCGCCGGCTTGCTAGCGCAAGAGGTTTGGGGTGCTGGCTTTGCCACTCCGTTATTCTTAGATGAATTCCGCATTCGTAACCAGAAGCTTGTGGGTGAAAAACATCTAAAGCTCGTTCTAGAGCGGGGCTCACAGCGTTTTGACGCGATTTGGTTTGGACGCACAGACAGCCTGCCAGAGCGCATACAAGCTGCGTATCGGCTCGAACAAAACGTCTGGAACGGCATGGTTTCGGTCCAACTCGTCCTAGAGCACGCACAGGCGGCGTAATCCCTCCCCACGTCCGTTAAAATACCGTGTTTATTCAATCAAATAGCTGGAAATATACGCATGGAAGCCGAACGTCAGAACCAAATCGCCTCAAGACTCGCCGATTACACTGCGCGCGAGTCTGCACTTCGGGGGTATCTTTGACTTCGATGTCAAAGCTGAGCGTCTGCACGTTGTCAATGCCGAGCTAGAAGACCCAAACGTCTGGAATGATCCCAAGCGTGCTCAAGATTTAGGCCGCGAAAAAAAGAGTATTGAGGATGTCGTCGCTACCCTAACCACTCTTGCACAAGCCATTGCCGACTCGCGCGAACTCTTTGAACTTGCAGCCTCGGACAATGACGATGCAACGCTCGAAGCCATTGAGACCGATGCCGATGGTTTTCAAAGCACTCTCGAAGGCATGGAATTCCGCCGCATGTTTTCTAATCCGGCAGACCCGCTGAACTGCTTTTTAGATATTCAGGCTGGTGCAGGCGGCACAGAAGCGCAGGACTGGGCTTCCATGTTGCTCAGGCAATATCTGCGCTACGCCGAACGCAAAGGATTCAAAGCAGAACTACTCGAAGAGTCAGAGGGCGAAGTGGCTGGCATCAAATCTGCCACCATCAAAATCGAAGGCGAATACGCGTTTGGGTTTCTGCGCACCGAGAGTGGTGTCCACCGCCTAGTACGCAAGAGCCCTTTCGATTCCTCAGGCGGTCGTCACACCTCGTTCGCTAGCGTTTTTGTGTACCCAGAAGTCGATGATTCGATTGAAATTGATATCAATCCCGCAGACTTGCGGATCGACACCTACCGCGCAAGTGGTGCGGGCGGACAGCACATTAACAAAACCGACTCGGCGGTGCGTATCACCCACTTGCCCACCAATATTGTGGTGCAGTGCCAAAACGATCGCTCGCAGCACCGGAACCGTGCAGAAGCCATGCAAATGCTGAAGTCGCGTCTCTTTGAACTTGAGATGCGCAATCGCATGGCCGAGCAACAGAAAATGGAAGACGCTAAAACGGATGTAGGCTGGGGCCACCAGATCCGCTCGTATGTACTCGATCAAAGTCGGATTAAAGACCTACGTACCAACGTTGAAATTTCTAATACCCAGAAAGTTCTTGATGGCGATCTCGATCCATTTATACAGGCCAGCCTGAAGCAAGGAGTCTAAGCATATGACAACGATCACGATTATTACTGGTACAACCCGCGGCTTGGGTGCATCGATGGCAGAGCAGCTCGCCACCTCAGGCGAACACCTTGTCACCCTCTCGCGCAAGCCCTCTGATGCGCTTGCCAAGATCGCGAGCAAACATGGCTCAACACTAACGCAACTCAATGTCGATCTTGGTGATGCGAAGTCGTTGATGCAGGCGATCCAGACGCTCAAACCTTTGCTCTCGGGTCACGATTGCGTGCGCTTTATCCACAACGCCGGTATCGTGACACCTATCGCACAGACTGAAAACTTGAATGACCTTGAAGTCATCAATCACGCGTTCCAAGTCAACATTACCTCAGCGATGGTGCTGACTGCCGCCATACTGAGTTCTAGCGGCAAGGCGACAGACCGTCGCATCATGCTGATCTCGTCAGGTGCAGGTCGTAACGCCAGCTCGGGCTGGGGTGTTTACTGTGCGACCAAAGCTGCAATGGATCGCTATGCCGAAGCGGTAAAGCTTGACTTGGGTGACCGTGCGCGGATCACGTCAATGGCGCCAGGTGTGATTGATACCGATATGCAAGTGACCATCCGCAGCACGCCTAAGGAGGCACTCCCCTCGCTTGACCGCTTCGTTGGCTTTCATCAGAACAAGCAACTCGGAGCGCCCGACACGATCGCCAAACGCATCCTGGCAGCCCTCGAAAGCGACACCTATGGTGCAACGACCATCGACGATATTCGTCAATACCCAGCTTAATCATGACCGACAACCAAACTCCCCAACACGACGAAAACCATCTAATTGCCGAGCGCCGCGCCAAGCTCGCCGCCATGCGCGAGCGTGGCGTCGCATTCCCCAACGATTTCGTTCCTGCCGATCGCGCTGAGCCCCTGCACAAACGCTATGGCGAGCTAGATCAGGCGACGCTGGCAGCAGCTGCACATCCCGCAAGCGTTGCCGGTCGCATGATGCTCAAGCGTGTGATGGGTAAGGCTAGCTTTGCAACCTTGCAAGACAGCACAGGACGCATCCAAATTTACCTGGATCGCAACTCCTTGGGTGAAGAAAACTACGACTCCTTCAAACACTGGGACATCGGCGACATCATCGCAATTACCGGCCATGTGTTCAAAACGAACAAGGGCGAACTTTCGATTCATGCTGCCACAGCGCGAGTCTTGGCCAAGTCGCTCAGACCCCTGCCCGATAAGTTTCACGGCATTGCGGATCAAGAGCTGCGCTACCGTCAGCGCTACATTGATCTCATTATGACCGAGCAAACGCGCCACACCTTTGCTGCACGCAGCAAAGCAATCAGTGCGATCCGGCAAACGATGGTGGATGCAGATTTTCTTGAAGTTGAAACACCAATGCTGCACGGAATTCCAGGCGGTGCTGCAGCAAAGCCGTTCATCACCCATCACAACGCACTCGACATGGAAATGTTCTTGCGCATCGCGCCAGAGCTCTACCTGAAGCGACTCGTTGTCGGCGGCTTTGAACGCGTCTTTGAAATTAACCGTAACTTCCGTAACGAGGGTGTCAGCCCCCGTCATAATCCAGAAGTCACGATGATGGAATTCTACGCAGCCTACACCGATTATCAGTGGCTGATGGACTTCACAGAAAAAATTATTCGCGCAGCAGCGATACACGCGTGCGGCACGGCAACCCTCACCTATCAGGGTCGGGAGCTTGATCTATCCAAGCCGTTCCATCGTCGTACCATCGTTCAATCAATTCTTGAGCACGTTCCACAATTTACCGAAGCACAACTTGGCGATGTCGACTTCGTGCGCACTGAGCTCAAAAAGCGTGGCGTGGATGTCGGGGCGCCAAATCTTGCGCGTGCCGGGTTGGGCGCACTGCAACTGGCGTTGTTTGAAGAGACCGCTGAGGCGAAGCTTTGGGAGCCAACATATATCATCGACTACCCAATTGAGGTCTCTCCGCTCGCCCGGGAGTCCGACACGCGCCCTGGAATTACCGAACGCTACGAACTGTTCATCACGGGTCGTGAAATCGCCAACGGCTTCTCTGAGCTCAATGACCCAGAGGATCAAGCCGCGCGTTTCCATGCACAAGTGCAAGCAAAGGATGCAGGCGACGAAGAGGCAATGTTTTACGACGCAGACTACATCCGGGCGCTTGAATATGGCTTACCACCAACCGGTGGCTGCGGAATCGGTATTGATCGTCTCGTGATGTTGCTAACAGACAGCCCAAGTATTCGAGACGTGATTCTGTTCCCGCATCTACGCAAAGAAGACTAGGGTCGCACCACTAGCCTGCTAAGCTGTGAGGTAAGGCTTGAGCCACTTCAAGCCCTCTTCCACCGTTGTTCTGGGTCGATATTCGCACCCGATCCAACCTGAGTAGCCCAACACCTCAATCCGTTCGAAAACCGCTGGATAAGCGATTTCACCCTGATCGGGCTCGTTACGCGTTGGCACTGCGGCGATTTGAATATGTCCGATGTGGGGCATGTACTCTCCCAGTTTCGTCAAAATATCCCCCTCGGAGACTCCAACGTGATACACATCAAACATCAGTTTGATGTTGTCACGTCCACAGGCCACACGGATGGCATTTGAATCCGCCTGCCGCGAATAAAAATACCCAGGCTTATCGCGTTGATTAATTGCCTCAAGCAAGAGCGTAATGCCATGCGGCGCAGCCAGATCCGCGGCCCATTGCAAATTCGCGATAAATGTTTGGCGCGCGGCGGGCTCCATTTGACTGGTCGCCAACCCTGGCATGACGTGAATAGCAGGTGCGCCACTACCCAGGCACCATTGCAACGATTGGTCAAAGGCCTTTTGAAAATCCGCTTCGCGACCCGGTAGCGCACCCAAGCCAGACTCGCCAATACTCGCATCACCCACGGGCGTATTCACTGCAAGCAAGGTCAAAGCTAAACGCTTGACCGCAGCGCGAACCTCTTCTGCAGGTGTGTCATACGGCCACTGCAACTCAATCGCTTTAAAGCCGTTTTTGGCAGCAAGCTCAATGCGCTCTAGCAGCGGCAGTTGGGACCATAAGAAACCGAGGTTTGCAGAAAATCGGACCATGGGAGACGCCTTTTTCAGTAGCCTGTTTTGGATGCGGTCGGTGCTTTGGCGCCACGTGCCGTCGCTACAGCAGCTTTCGCGGCAGCTGCCATCAGAGCGGCTTCGTTTCCAGGCGTCACCATCTGAAACCCTTGGCTAATACGCATCGCAGCCGCCTCGCCAGAGGAGCAGAAAATACCAGCGATTTTTCCGTGTGCGATCGCGCGCTCACGAATATGCGCAACAGCTTGTACAACAACGGGATCATCCGACTCTGACTTAGGAACCGAACCCAGCGCAAGTGCCAAATCATTCGGTCCGATATAGATACCGTCTAGACCTTCCATCGCCAGGATCTTGTCGAGGTTATCCAAACCGGCCTGAGTCTCAATCATTCCCAGGGTCAACATTTCTTGATCCGCCTGGGGGTAATAGTCAGCACCGGCATACAACAACGCACGTGCAGGCCCAAAGGAGCGCTGACCGCGTGGTGGATAGCGACAGGAAGAGACAAAGCTCGCGGCATCATCGACCGTCGAGATCATCGGACAAATAATCCCGTACGCACCGCTATCGAGCAGGCGCATGATTTGTGCGGGGTCATTCCACGGCACACGCGCCAACGGAATCGTGGGCGTTGCAGACAACGCCTGAAACATCGGTAACGCTGCATCAATACCAATCATACCGTGCTGAAGATCAACGGTCACAGAATCGAATCCTGCATGCCCAATCACCTCAGCTGAGTAAGACGACGGAATTGCGAGCCAACCATTGATAACCGGTTGACCAGCTGCAATCTTTTTACGAATCGAATTTTCTCTCATGATGTCTCCGACCACATTAATTAAAGGGTCATTCTAATGGTTTTCTTTGGCGTGATTAATCGTGTAGCGAGGAATCTCAATAACCAAGTCCGCTTTGGCAACCTTGGCCTGGCAGGCTAGCCTAGAGGTCGTCGATAAGCCCCAGGCCCGATCCAACAAGTCCTCTTCGGAGTCTGTGGCCTCAGCCAGAGAGCCAAAGCCTTCTTTCACCAAAACATGACATGTTGTGCATGCACAAGACAACTCACAAGCGTGCTCAAGCTCGATGTGGTGATCTAACAGAACACGACAAATAGACTCCCCAATAGGTGCGTCCTCAATGACTGAACCATTGGGACACACATCAGGATGAGGAAGAACTGTGATTTTTGGCATAGATTACCCGCGCTTATTTATGTTCGTATGATGTTTAAAACGATCGCGTTGCCATCACAACGCGTCGAGTGATTTTCCGGTGAGCGCTGCGCGAATACTGCGATCCATTCGCTTTGCCGCAAAGTCATCTGTCGCATCCGACAAGGCCTTAATCGCAAGACGAATGGCTTCTACGTCATCACCACTCGCCGCCAGTTCTGTCGATTGCAACTGCTGCCCAATACGCGTTTGGTCAGCAGCGCTCAACAAATCAGCGTCAGTCGACAGTGCAGCGCGCACAGACTCAATCAATTGTTGCGCATCGACTTGTTGCTCTTTCAGCATTCGCATACGTGCGTCGTAATCAGCCAGTTTCATGCCCTCAGTGAGCATGCGCGCAACTTCTTCGTCGCTCAAGCCATAAGAGGGTTTAACAGTCACTGACGCTTCGACACCCGAGGCGAGCTCACGGGCAGTCACGCTCAGCAGTCCGTCCGCGTCAACTTGAAAGGTCACACGAATTTTTGCGGCACCCGCGACCATGGGCGGAATACCACGCAATTCAAATCGAGCAAGAGACCGGCAATCAGCAACCAAATCGCGTTCGCCTTGTACGACATGCACAGCCAGCGCAGTTTGTCCGTCTTTAAAGGTTGTGAATTCCTGAGCACGTGCAACAGGAATCGTGCTGTTACGCGGGATGATGTGCTCGACCAGTCCACCCATTGTTTCAAGCCCAAGGGTGAGCGGTGTGACATCTAGCAATAACCAGTCTTCCCCTGGATTGCGATTGCCCGCTAGCAAATTCGCTTGTAGCGCAGCACCTAAGGCAACGACCTCGTCGGGATTCAAATCAATCAAAGGCTCAGAACCAAAGAAAGTACCCACTGATTGACGCACGATGGGCATGCGCGTTGCGCCGCCAACCATCACCACGCCATTGATATCCTTCACAGAGAGTGATGCATCCTTAAGGGCGAGTCGTGCACAGTTCAGGGTCCGTTCAATCAAACCTGACGCCATCGCTTCGAACGCTTGACGCGTCAGAGACAAGGCCAGCGTCACGCCTTCAAGTGTTACGCTCACGGTGTGATCCGATCGGTCCGTTAAGGCCTCGCGCAACAAACGCGCAGCGCTTAACATCGCACGTCGGGAGGCGGGCGACAGATCATTCAGGCAAAGAGTTCGCGTGAAGTACGCGACAATCAGCGCATCAAAATCATCGCCTCCTAAGCGCGTATCACCACCCGTCGCAATCACCTCGAACACGCCACGCGTTAAGCGCAGGAGCGATAAATCGAAGGTGCCTCCGCCCAAATCGTAGACTGCGTAGACGCCCTCTGATTCATGATCAAGGCCGTACGCAATGGCGGCGGCTGTCGGCTCATTGAGTAAACGCAGAACATTGAGTCCGGCTAAACGTGCAGCATCGCGGGTCGCCTGTCGCTGCGCATCATCAAAATACGCAGGGACAGTAATCACCGCACCGACCAACGAGTCGCCCAGCGTTCCCTCGGCGAGAAATTTCAACTTATCTAAGATTCGTGCTGCGACTTCCACCGGGGACACCGTTGCATGCGTCGTTTGAATCCGCACACTTTGCCCGTCAGGCACAAACACATAAGGCACATCCGAGGAGGCAGCCTCCGCATGTGATCGTCCCATAAAGCGCTTACTCGACACCAAGGTGTCAAGCGGATGCGTGCTCTGATAGGCCAACGCATCAACACCTACCGCAGCACGATCGGCCGCTTCAAAATAAACGGCTGAAGGCAATAGCATCCGTCCCTGCTCGTCTGGCAATACTTCAGGCACGCTGCTACGCACGGCCGCAACTAAGGAATGGGTGGTACCAAGGTCAATCCCGACTGCTAAGCGTCGTTGATGAGGAGCTGGGGATTCGCCGGGCTCAGAGATCTGCAATAACGCCATGTGTCTGCTTCAGTTGCGCAATAAGTTTGTCTAAAAACATCCATTCCCGCACACGCGCGGCAGCCTGTTCGATTTGATTGCTCGCAAACAAATCCGTCAAAGTTTGCACGAACCCGACGCGTGCCGCATCGAATTCCTGGGCGAGTGCTTGGTAAGCTGGTTGGTTGGGATGCGCCATCAACTCGTCAAGGGCTTCGTGCCATTCCATTTGCTGCATCAGAAAAGCAGGTGCCATTGCGGTATTGGTTTCTGTTTGCAAATCAACGCCGCCGAGTTCGCACAAGTAGCGAGCCCGAGACAAGGGGTCCTTCAAGACCCGCCACGCCTCATTGGCCTGCGTGCTCCATTGCAAGGCCACGCGCTTTTCTGCAGCAGAACCCGAGGCAAACCGATCGGGATGCACGGCTGTCGCTACGCGCTTCCAAGCGGCTTCCAACACCCGTGGATCAATCGTGAACGCCTGAGGCAAACCAAACAGTGAAAAGTGATCCGTTGCGTTCACGACTGGTTATACGGTGAAAGATTCACCGCAACCGCAGGTGGCCTTCTCGTTCGGGTTCCGGAATTTGAAGCCCTCGTTCAAGCCTTCGCGGGCGTAATCGAGCTCGGTTCCGTCAAGGTACGAGAGGCTTTTCGGGTCGACAAAAACTTTGACGCCAAAACTTTCGAACACCTGATCTTCAGAGGCGGCTTGGTCAACGTACTCGAGCTTGTAGGCCATTCCCGAGCAACCTGTTGTGCGTACACCTAAACGCAACCCAATACCGCTACCGCGTTTTTGCAGATATTTGCCGATGTGATCGGCAGCCTGTGACGTAAGTGTAACGGCCATGATTATCCCGTGTGCTTGTCTTTGTAATCTTTGACCGCAGCTTTGATTGCATCTTCGGCCAAGATAGAACAGTGTATCTTGACTGGAGGCAACGCAAGCTCTTCCGCGATCTGGGTGTTGCGAATTGTCAAAGCTTCGTCAAGTGTTTTACCCTTGACCCACTCAGTGACCAGTGAACTCGAGGCAATCGCCGAACCGCAACCGTAGGTTTTAAAACGCGCATCTTCGATGATGCCAGCTTCGTTCACACGAATCTGCAACTTCATGACGTCACCACAGGCGGGGGCTCCAACCATGCCGGTACCGACCTGATCATCACCCTTGTCAAACGTCCCGACGTTGCGGGGGTTCTCGTAGTGATCTAAAACTTTATCGCTGTATGCCATGTTGTTTCTCCGGCAGTAAAAATCAATGTGCGGACCACTGAACTGAATTCAAATCGATGCCGTCTTTGGCCATCTCCCAAAGCGGCGACATATCGCGTAACTTACCAACGCGCGTCTTTAACAGTTCAACAGCAAAGTCGATGTCTTTCTCGGTCGTAAAGCGACCAATCGTGAAACGGATGGAGCTGTGCGCCAGTTCGTCGTTACGCCCTAAGGCACGCAACACGTACGAAGGCTCAAGGCTTGCTGAAGTGCAAGCAGAACCACTGGACACGGCCAGCTCTTTGATTGCCATAATCAGTGACTCACCCTCGACGTAATTGAAGCTGACGTTCAAGTTGTGTGGCACACGATGCTCTAGATCACCGTTGAGGTAGACCTCTTCGATCTGGGACAGGCCTGCCCACAAACGATCGCGCAACATGCGGATGCGCTCGTTTTCAGTTCCCATCTCTGCCTGGGCCAGCGCAAAGGCTTCACCCATGCCAACGATCTGGTGCGTTGCCAAGGTGCCTGAACGAAAACCGCGTTCATGGCCACCACCGTGCATTTGTGCCTCGATACGGATCCTTGGCTTACGACGCACATACAGCGCGCCGATTCCCTTTGGGCCGTATGTCTTATGCGCACAAAACGACATCAAGTCAACTTTTAATGTTTGCAAATCAATCGCGACCTTACCTGTCGCTTGCGCAGCATCGACATGAAAAATAATATTTTTTGAGCGGCAGATCTCGCCGAGTGTCGCGATGTCTTGGATCACGCCGATTTCATTGTTCACAAACATCACGGACACTAAGACTGTGTCAGGACGCAGCGCAGCATTGAACGCCTCAAGGCTGATCAAACCGTTTTCCTGAACGTCCAAGTAAGTGACCTCGAAGCCTTGGCGCTCAAGTTCGCGACAAGGATCAAGCACGGCCTTATGCTCTGTTTTCAATGTGATAATGTGTTTACCGCGCTCAGCGTAAAAACCTGCAGCACCTTTGATCGCAAGATTATTTGACTCGGTTGCACCGGAGGTCCAAACAATTTCACGTGGGTCAGCGTTCACGAGGGACGCAACCTGGGCACGCGCACGCTCGACAGCCTCTTCGGCTTCCCAACCATAGGCGTGACTGCGCGAGGCAGGATTACCTGCGTTCTCGTACAACCAAGGCACCATTTTATCCACCACACGCGGATCAACCGGCGTAGTCGCGGAGTAATCAAAATAAATGGGACGCATTGACATATCTGAATCCTGAATCTTAAATCGTTAAGCAGTGACTGGCACAGGCTGCTTGATGCCTGGTACGCTCGAACCCACGACGTTGACACGAACGCCTGCGGCTTGATTTGCCTCTTGCAACTGCCGTACGCGCTGTTGATCAACCAAATCTTGCAACGACACAGAGTCGAGGAAATCGACCATTTTGCGGTTGAGTGTTGACCAGAGCTCATGCGTCATACAGATGCCTGGCTTGCCATCTGTACCGTTCGCACAGTCCGTCTTGCCACCACAGTTCGTAGCATCAATCGGCTCGTCGACAGCGAAAATGATGTCCGCAACGGTAATCGTACGACCTAAGCGTGCAAGCGTGTAGCCGCCGCCTGGGCCACGCACGCTCTCAACGAGCTCGTGCCGGCGCAGCTTGCCAAACAGCTGCTCAAGGTAAGAGAGAGAAATATTTTGACGCTGACTGATTGCCGAAAGCGTGACCGGACCGCTTTGCTGGCGCAAGGCTAGGTCAATCATGGCTGTAACCGCGAATCGTCCTTTTGTAGTGAGCCTCATGACGGAATCCTTAAGAGAGAAACGTTGCGAATGAATTGGCTTACCCGACTAAACAACTCAAGTATAACCAATTCCCGACTGTTTTACTAGGATATGCCCTTAGATGTTACGTGGAATTAGCCCTCCACGAAGAAAAAACCGCGCATTTGCGCGGTTTTTTTGATCACTACCCTTCATTCATGGTGCGGGATGTGGTCTGGCTATCAAGCGGCTTGGTACTGCGTAACGCGCTTGCGAACGAGTTCAAGCACGCCCTGACAGGCATCCTCAAGGTAATCCAATACCTTGCCAAAACCTTCAGGACCACCGTAATACGGATCAGGCACTGTGGCTTCTTCGAATTCATTGGCAAAGCGCATCAGCAGCATGAGTTTGTGATGATGGGGCTTTGGACATTGCTGTTGCAGTGCGGAAAGGTTTTCCCAGTCCATGGCTAAAATCAAATCGAACTCACGGAAGTCTTCTGCCGTGATCTGGCGAGCTTCCGTGCGAGTGATTTCGTAGCCACGTTTACGAGCGGCAGCCTGAGCGCGCGCGTCTGGGGCTTCACCGACGTGAAAGTTATGGGTACCGGCAGAATCAATGCCCACGACGTCTGAGAGACCCGCGTCATTGATAAGGTGGCGAAAAACGCCTTCAGCACTGGGCGACCGGCAGATATTGCCCATGCATACGAAGAGGACTTTTGTCATGATGGTTCGTATTGTGAGGGAAAACCCGTAACATGTCTAGAGTTTTTTTGCTTAATCACAAGAAAGAAATTAGCATAAGATTATTTATTAAATATATTTATTATCAATAACTTAATAAATTTTTATCATGTAATTTATAGATAAAAAGGCTTAACGACCTCACAAATTTTATTGAAATATTTCAAATTTATGCACCGCAACATTGCAAAACGGACACATTTAAGCACCAGAAAGTAGCACTCGCTCCTTTAATACTCTGAGGGCGTCCCGCGCGGCGGCAGCCTGCTCAAACTCGAGATTCCGTGCGTGATCCAACATCAGTTTTTCTAGTCGCTTGAACTCTTTTGCGAGTGCTTTTTCATCACCCAACAAAGACAAATCCACCTCTTGATCAGGCTGATCCCGGAACGCAGGTGCAACGATGCCATCGATCAGTTCGCGCACTGCCTTGCGCACACTACGCGCTTGGATACCATGCTCGGTGTTGAATGCAATCTGCTTATTTCGGCGACGCTCCGTTTCACCCATCGCGCGTTTCATCGAGTCCGTCATGCGATCCGCATACAAAATTGCACGGCCATTTAAGTTTCGTGCGGCGCGGCCTATTGTTTGAATCAAGCTGCGGTCTGAACGCAAAAATCCCTCTTTATCTGCATCGAGAATTGTCACAAGAGACACCTCGGGGATGTCCAGTCCCTCACGTAGCAGGTTGATGCCGACCAACACATCAAACGCACCGAGTCGCAGATCCCGGATAATTTCTACCCGCTCAACCGTATCAATATCAGAATGCAAATAGCGGACTTTGATACCGTGTTCGGCAAGGTAGTCCGTCAAATCCTCCGCCATCCGTTTGGTCAGCGTTGTCACCAGCACACGCTCTTGCACAGCAACGCGCAACTTAATTTCACCCAATAAGTCGTCGACCTGTGTGCGCGCGGGTCGGACCTCGACGATGGGGTCAACCAAACCCGTTGGTCGAACAACTTGCTCGACCACGTTATCGGTATGTGCCTGTTCGTAGTTACCTGGCGTGGCGGACACGAAGACACACTGTCGCATCC
>CAMCWG010000034.1 GCA_945882005.1 Bordetella parapertussis | reverse complement strand
GCCCAGGATATGCGCAGCGTCTTGCCAAGGCGCTGCGCTGAGAGTAGGGCGCGTGTGCAACTCATCGCGATTCGCCGCAATGATCAGTGGCCAGTCAGGCAGGCGGTTCAGAGAAAAAATTGCCAAGCACATTAAACGACCTGCTGCTTTTTCTTGGGGATGTTGACCAGAATCATTCCGCTCAACACCATCAGCGCACCCCAGACGAATTCTGGATGAAGCGGATCATCCAGGATCCACACCCCAAAGGTGACGCCCAACAGCGGCGTCAGAAACGTAAAAATGGAAACACGTGATGCCAGGTAATGGCGTAACAACCAAAACCAAAGCAATAGACTTAAAAAGGCAATTACAACACCCTGTATCAGCACGCTGGTGATGACGAACGGCGTCCAGTTCACACTGGCGTTTCCCGTGGCAAAGCAGATCAACAATATTCCGATTGACGCACAAAAGAGCTGATAGAACGTTGTTTGCGCAGGCGGTAACTTGGCCAGTTCACTGCAGCGGATGATGACCGTTGTCATTGCCCACAGAAAACCTGCGCCTAAACCTAAAAGATCACCCCCTATGGTCTTGAGGTTGAAATGTGGTTGATCAGCACCGCCAAGAAACGCGACCGCAATTCCGGTAAAGCAAGTCAGCACGCCAAACCATTGCAACCAACTTAAACGCTCCTCGGGTACCCAGTAGTGCAGGCCGAGAGCAGTAAAAATAGGTGTTGTGTATAGAAACACCACCATGTGAGAAGCGGTAGTGCGTGCGAGCCCCTCACCAATCATCCACCACTCGGCTGCGAATAAAAGGCCCACCAGGCAGCCGACTACCCAAGGCCCGCGCCATAGCGCGAGTGATATTTTCTTGTGCCACATAAATAGCGCGAGCAGCACACAGCCAATGAAGCCGCGCAACGCGATGTGCATGGCTGGTGCAAGGTCTTCTGCAGCGAGTTTCAGAAAGATTTGTTGTCCGCCCCAAAGCGTGCACAGAAAAACTATACAGGCGAAGGCCGTGCCGTCTAACGGTTTGCGGGAGTTGGACATACGTTTCCTTGATGACAACGGATTTTACACATCGCTTTTAAAGACGCTTTTAGGCGGTGTGCGCGTGACCCGACTGTTAAACTGCAACTTACGCAGAAAAATCTGGATGGCAATAGTTATGGTTCCGGTGCACCCACCCGAAGGCGCTACGCTCGCCGCGTGGCTTGATTATCTCGAAGCGCTTCACCCGAGCGCCATTGATATGGGGCTGGAGCGTGTACAGCAAGTTGCCCATCGCCTGAATCTGAAGACCGATGCAGTCAAGATTGTGGTGGGTGGCACAAACGGTAAAGGGTCGACCTGTGCGATGCTCGAGTCCATTCTGTTGGCGGCGGGCTATCGCGTTGGGTTGTACACCTCCCCGCACCTGATCTCTTTTAACGAGCGTGCGCGCGTGAACGGTGTCATTGTCGATGACGCAACGCTGGTCAGTCAATTTGAGCAGATCGAAGCAGCTCGCCAAGGCGTCTCCCTGACGTATTTTGAGTTCACGACACTTGCCGCCATGGCCCTCTTTGCTTCCCATGAACTTGATGCTTGGGTGCTGGAAGTCGGTCTCGGTGGTCGTCTGGATGCGGTCAATATTGTGGATGCAGACTGCTCTATCATCACTAGTGTCGACATTGATCACACGGATTGGCTGGGTGATACGCGGGAAAAAATCGGTTTCGAAAAAGCCCATATTTATCGTGCGGGTCGTCCAGCAATATGCAGCGATCCAGCACCACCCCAAGCGTTGCTGGACTACGCAAAAGAAGTTGGCGCAGATTTGTGGCTCTTTGGTCGAGATTTCAACTATTCGGGTGATCGGCAGCAGTGGGCGTTTGCTGGCCGGCATCAGCGCCGCAATGCACTTGCCTATCCAGCCTTGCGCGGAGCAAATCAACTGCTAAATGCTTCTGCGGCGCTGGCGGCGCTTGAAGCCTTGCGTGAGAGACTCGCAGTGCCGCAGCAGGCGGTGCGACAGGGGTTACTGCAGGCGTCTTTGCCTGGGCGGTTTCAAATTCTGCCTGGTCAGCCCACAACGATTCTGGATGTGGCGCACAATCCGCATGCGGCTGCTGTGTTAGAAAAAAATCTTGGAAATATGGGTTTTCACCCCTACACCTACGCTGTCTTTGGGATGCTCGCGGATAAGGATATCGATGGCGTCTTGCGGCATATGGCAGGTCGGATCGATCATTGGTTTTGTGCAGGGTTGCCCGGTACGCGTGGGGTGAGTGGTGAGGTGCTTGAGGCGCGCGTGCGCCAATATGTTCAGACGTATGATCCGGACGGCACTAAAAACATACAAGTTTCTGGTTTTGTCAACGTCGAAAAAGCCTACCATGCGGCAATGGATAAGGCTAACCCGGATGATAGAATCGTGGTGTTCGGATCGTTTTTAACAGTTGCCGAGGCGCTTAGTGCAATCGGACGCGTTTAAAAGAATCCAATCACTTTTGGTGACTATGTGCGCGATCAGTTTTCCGGCCAGGATGTGTGAATAATGGGACTGTTTTCAAGAAAAGATAGTGCCAGTGCCCGTAAGCCAGCGGTCAAGCCTCGTCCCTCTGTCACGAGTGAGGCCCAGGCCGCTGAAATGCGCGTGCGGGCGCGTCGTCGTCTTGCTGGCGCTGTGGCGTTGGTGTTGACTGCGGTCATCGTCCTACCCATGTTGTTGGATTCGGAGCCCGCTCCGGTTGCCAAGAACATTCCGATCCGGACCCCGGACCGTCAAGCACCGTTTGGGCCGAATGCGCCCGAAACGCCTGCCGCTGCCGAGCCCACGACGGTCGCAGAGGCTACCCCCACCACCCAAGCGACGCCCGTTCCGGCTACAACCGCCGCAGTGTCGGGCGAGCCCAAGCCTGAGCCAAAAGTAGATCCCAAGCGTAACGAGCCGCCTGCGCGTCCAGAGCCACCTAAAGCAGCAAGCCCAGCACTGAGCGCTCGTTCGGCAGACGGAGAGCGTGCTCTCGCTTTGCTCGAGGGCAGGCCCGCACGGCCCGCTGGTACTACGCCAACACCCGCCCAGAATGCCACACCTCGCCCGCCACCTGCTGCAGGTAATTTTGTCGTCCAGGCGATGTCGTTGGATTCCGCTGACGATGCGCAGCGACAGCGCGGTAAGCTGCTTGCATCGGGTGTGAGTAATGCTTTCGTCGATGGCCCAGTAAATGTGAACGGCAACCCAAAATATCGCGTGCGTATCGGACCATTCCCGTCTCGCGAGGCGGCCCAGGCCGCTCAGACTCGTTTGCGCACGTTGGGTTATAGCGGCGCCTTTATTGCCTCGCAGTGACCGGTTTCGATTTCGTTCTGATTGCAATAATCGGGGTCTCAGCTGTGCTGGGATTGGTGCGAGGATTGCTCAAGGAAGTATTGTCTCTCGTTGCCTACATTTCAGCTTTTTTGGCGGCGATTTGGTGGGGGCCAGAGGTCTCTGATTGGGTAGAGGCCTGGATTACACAGTCGTTCTTAAGAATGGCACTGTCCTACTTCGGGATATTCATCGTAGTGCTGCTGACAATCGGGCTCTTCAATATGACGTTGAGTGCTTTGATTAGTAAGACAGGTTTGACTCCCGCAGACCATGGATTGGGTGGTTTGTTTGGGCTAGTAAGGGGTGCGTTGTTTGTTCTGATTTTGGTGACTCTAGCGGGCTATACGCCCTTGCCTAATGAATCATGGTGGAAGAACGCAATGTTTTCGGGGCAAGTGGTCGCTGTAGTTCAGCAGATTAAATTACGGCTACCAGATCCAATCGCTGGGTGGATGCCTTACTGAGCGTAGTTTTCGTGCTTTATTTTTCGGTTTAACCGGTATCAGGAATTTTCATGTGCGGAATTGTCGGAGTCATTGGTCGCGGGCCTGTTAATCAGTTGCTCTACGATAGCTTGTTATTGCTACAACATCGCGGTCAAGATGCTGCAGGTATCGCGACATCGAACGGCAATCACTTCAATATGTATAAGGCACATGGCTTGGTGCGCGACGTGTTTCGCACTCGCAATATGCGCTCTTTGCCAGGAACTTCCGGCATCGGTCAAGTACGTTACCCAACGGCGGGCTCCTCTGAGAGCGTGGAAGAGGCACAGCCGTTTTACGTCAACGCACCCTTTGGTATTACCTTTGCACACAACGGCAATTTAACCAACTGGCATGAGCTGCGTGAGTCTCTTTTTAAAATTGATCAGCGCCACATCAATACAAATTCTGATTCCGAGGTGCTGCTCAATGTACTCGCGCACGAGCTGCAACGCGCAGCCAACGGCGTTTCCCTTGATGAGGCGGCGATCTTCAAGTCTGTGCGGGCCGTGCATCAACGTGTGAAGGGCGCTTACGCGGTTGTCGCTCAAATTTCCGGCTACGGCTTACTGGCGTTTCGCGATCCCCATGGCATTCGTCCGCTTTGTTTAGGCCGATTTGACACGGATCAGGGACCAGAGTGGATGGTTGCGTCGGAGTCTGTCGCGCTGGAGGGCTCAGGTTTTCAATTCGTGCGGGATATTGCTCCAGGTGAAGCCGTCTTCATATCTTTGGATGGCAAAATGAGCAGTGAGTTGTGCGCAGCGCCAGTAGTCCATGCCCCCTGTATTTTTGAATACGTATATTTTGCGAGACCTGATTCAGTTCTGGATGGTGTTTCGGTTTACAGTGCCCGCCTCAAAATGGGTGAGTATTTGGCGGACAAACTCGCCAAGACTTTACGTTTGGGTGACATTGATGTTGTGATGCCCATCCCTGATTCCTCACGTCCGTCTGCGATGCAGTTGGCTGACCGTTTAGGCTTGAACTATCGCGAAGGTCTGATCAAGAATAGGTATGTCGGGCGGACCTTCATCATGCCCGGACAAGCCGTCCGTAAAAAATCTGTACGACAAAAGCTCAACACGATTGGTATGGAGTTCAAAGGTAAAAACGTGTTGCTGGTAGACGACTCGATCGTACGCGGAACCACGAGTCGAGAAATCGTTGATATGGCGCGCGCTGCAGGTGCAAACAAGGTGTACATGGCCTCCGCTGCGCCCCCAGTGCGTTACCAAAACGTATATGGCATTGATATGCCGACGCAAAAAGAACTGATTGCAACAGGACGCGATGAGGCAGAAATTGCGCGCATCATTGGTGCCGATGCACTGGTTTATCAAGATATCGCATCGATGCAGCAATCAGTCACGGATTTAAATCCCGCGTTGACGAAGTTTGATAACTCGTGTTTTACCGGCGAGTACGTAACGGGTGACATCACGCCTGAGTACTTGGAACGTTTGGGACGCAGTCGTCATAGCGCACAGGACGAGGCGAGTGGCCTACTTTTTAATATGGGTTACGCCGCAGAAGACAACTAAGCCGGTATGCCGATGCCATCGCAATTAAGACGAATAAAGCGAGGCTCCAGTAGGCGTACTCGATCCCGAACAATGTGATGCGCGCATCCATGCAGCTTGCGTAGATGCCAAAAAGCCAAGGTAGCGTGGACTCTAGTCCGGTCTTTGTCATCAACTGATCGGCGAAACTCTGAACACACGAAAAGCTTTGGGCTGCGACCTGTGCTTGATAAATCGCAGCCGTCATGCCCGCTAATGCAATTGATAGGATCAGTGCCAAAGACACCGCATTTCTTGTACGAGTCGCTTGTCCACGCGATCCGATCAAACCGATCACGGCAATCAGCAGATACAGCATGCGTTGCGTGACGCACCATGCGCAGGGCTGCATGTCGTACACGTGTTGCGAGATCAGCGCGATTAATACCGCTAATAAACTAATCGATGCGATGTAGAGTTGAGCGCGTTGATCAGGCTGCATGCTTTTGCTGTACGCCAAGTACATCCAGAATAGCGCGCTCGAATTTTCGTTGTGTACGCGGCTGTGCAAGGGCTTCGCCGCTGATAACAAAGACGTCCTCAATCCGATCTCCGAGCGTCATTACCTTGGCAGTTTGTAAATTAATTGCATAAGACACAAACACCTGAGCCAATTCTCCAAGCAGGCCTGGACGATCGCTTGCGATGACATCTAGACGCCAGCTTTGACTGCGTTCGTCTGGGTGCAGCTGAACAATTGGTGGAAAGGGGAAGGCTTTGGAAAGACGCGAAGGCCTCAGGCCAAAGGCGTCAGGCGATTGTGATGCGTCCTGGGGTGTATCGAGATGTTGAGTGAGTTCGTGTTCGATCAGCGCAGCGATTGTTCGCAGATCTTCGTTTGTTTCGGTCGGCAGGACGACGAAGCTATCTAGCGCGTAACCATCGCGCGTCGTATGGATACGCGCGTCTTGGATACTGATCAGACGTCTTGCAAAGTATCCACAAATGCGTGCAAACAGATCGGCCACATCTTTCGTATAAACCAGGACCTGTATGCCTTCTGCGCCGTCGGTTGGCCGCGCCTTGACGATCGTCTCTGTTGTGCCGACACGGTGATACAGGTGGCGCGTATGCCATGCGATTTCGCTGGCTTCATGGCGCAAAAAGTAAGCCACGTCTAACTGCTTCCAGAACGCCTCTCGAGTGTCGTCGCGTAGGCCTGCGAGTCGAATCAGCCCTGCGGCTTCTTCCATGCGCTGGCGCAAGACCGTGTTCGCGTCGTCTGTGGTTCCGCTGAACGTGGCACGGGTTTGGTTGTACAGGTCCTCAAGCAACTTACCCTTCCAGGCATTCCATACTTTTGGGCTTGTGCCGCGAATATCCGCCACGGTTAACAGGTACAGAGCCGTTAGCTGTCTGGGGGTCTCGACCAGTGCAGCAAATTCCTTAATCACCTCGGGATCGGACAGATCCTTTTTTTGCGCAACTTGGGACATGAGGAGGTGATGTCGCACAAGAAAGACGACAAGGCTCGTATCCTCTTTAGATAAGCCATGATCACGTGCGAAGTGCTTGACTTCCTCCGCCCCTAAGGTGGAGTGGTCGCCGCCTCGACCTTTTGCGATGTCGTGAAACAGTGCAGCGACGTAGAGCAACCAATTACGGTCAAAGCTTGCGGTTAGTCTGCTCGCTAGCGGGTACTCTTGCGCATGCTCAGGCATGGTGAAACGGCGAAGATTGCGCAAGACAGCCAGAGTATGTTGATCAACGGTATAGACATGAAACAAATCATGCTGCATCTGGCCAACCACCAGACGGAATACTGGTAGATAGCGAGGCAGAATATTTAGCATGGTCATGCGGCGCATGGCGTGCACAATGCCGTGCGGTTGCTGCAATATTTGTAAAAACAAGGCGCGGTTGGTTTGAGAGCGCCGAAACTCTGCGTTGATACGATGACGGGCGTGCCAAATTGCACGCAGGGCTCTGCCCGAGAGCTCGGTCAGGTCTGGGTGCTGTTGCATCACCAAGAAGACGCCCAAAAGCTGCTCAGGGTGCTGCTCGAAGACCTCGTCGTCGATGATGTCTAACCGGTTGCGGTGTGCAACGTAAAAACTATTGATAGGACGAACTTCATCGCGGTTTGGCGGGAAAAGGTTTTCTTCGATGTTCTGAACGAGCAAGGTGTTGAGCTGCGTGACCAGGCGTGCGGCCCAGTAGTAGCGCTGCATTAAAATTTCACTCGCTCGACGCGTGTTCGTCGCATCGATTCCGTAGGCTTGCGCTAGACCGTGTTGTAGATCGAATAGCAAGCGGTCTTCCCGACGCTTAGCTAACAGATGCACTTCGATGCGCACGCGTTTGAAAGCCTGTTCTGCGCGTCTGAGATCCCGGGCTTCTGCGGTGGTCAGTAGTCCAGCGCGTGCGATCTGCTGCCAGGTTGCTCCGAAGCCTGCTGCCCGAGCCATCCACATAATGACTTGCAAGTCACGCAGCCCGCCGGGCGACTCTTTGCAGTTTGGCTCAAGTGAGTAGGGGGTGTCTTGATAGCGTGCATGCCGCTGCTGCATCTCGGCGCGTTTACCTTGGAAGAACGCCCGGGCGTCCAGGTGCTCCGTCATGCGCGCATGCAGCGTTTGTGTCAGTTTGCGGCTACCCGCGATCCAGCGTGTTTCAAGCAGTGACGTCTCGACCGTAATGTCACCGCGGGCTTCTGTGACGCACTGATCAATTGTGCGTACGCTACAACCGGGTTCAAGGCCAATATCCCACATCGCTGCAACAAGAGCGCTCAGCGCAGTCTCATCACTTTCATTCGGCTCGTGCGGTAACAGTATTAGTAAATCCACATCTGAAAAGGGATACAGTTCACCGCGACCATACCCGCCGACTGCAGCAAGCGCCGCTCCTTTAGGAAGCGGTAAATGGATGAGCAACTCACGCAGCGCTTGGTCTGCGCATTGGCGTAGCGCGCTGAGCAACTTGTCTGGTTGGGGTTTGGCCCGATATTGCTCGATCGCAGTCTGTCTACTCGCTTGAGCCTGGCTACGTATCGTCGCGAGCGTTGTTGAGTCAGTCATCTTATGGGCTCAAACGTGTGGTCAAGTTGTTTCTATGTTGTGATGAATGCGGGTGCTGGGGGCATGCCATCTGAAACGGTCATTACTTCAAAACCAGTGTCTGTGACGAGTACGGTGTGTTCCCACTGCGCAGACAGGCTGTGGTCGCGGGTGACAACGGTCCACCCGTCCGAAAGTTGTCGGATTTCGCGTCGTCCCGCATTGATCATCGGCTCGATCGTAAAGATCAAGCCGGGCTCAAGCTTTTGCCCGGTTCCAGCCTTGCCGTAATGCAAGATCTGCGGATCTTGGTGAAACACTTTGCCGATGCCATGACCACAAAACTCGCGTACGACGGAAAAACCGCTCTGTTCTGCGTGTCGCTGGATGGCCTGACCGATGTCGCCCAGCGTGTTGCCAGGCTTGACCTGAGCAATTCCCAGCCACATGCAGTCGAACGTCACCTCAGAGAGCCGTTTGGCGAGTATGGAGGGTTCGCCTACGTAGTACATGCGACTGGTGTCGCCAAACCAGTCGTCCTTGATGATGGTGACGTCAATATTTAGGACGTCGCCGTTTTTCAGCACCTTGTCGCCCGGAACCCCATGGCAGACTTGGTGGTTCACGGAGGTGCATATCGCGCCGGGAAAAGGAGGGTATCCGGGCGGCGCATAGCCTATGGTCGCTGACTTGACGTTTAGAACGTTCGTCAAGAAGTCCAGACAAAGTTTGTCTAGCTCACCCGTCGTGACCCCGGGTTTGACGTGCGGGGTGATGAAATCGAGCACTTTGGCGGCGTCTTTACAGGCCGCACGCATGCGGTCTAAATCGACGGGATTGGTGACTAAACCCATGTTGACTTGAGTATTAAGCGTGAAAGATAGTAGAATTATAGGCTTACCGTTGTTTTTGCATGGTAATACCGTTGTAAATCATTGTAGTAAGTTGCATGTAAATCGTTGTCATTAAATCGCTGTACTTAAATCGCGTGGTACGCCGCCAGGGTGCTGGTACATAGCCTGTTAGGGCTGTTGCTGGTGCAGGCGTGATCACTAGACCCAACCCTCGGAGCTCTTATTATGTCTTTAATGCGTGAAATGTTAGAAGCGGGCGTGCACTTTGGTCACCAGACCCGTTATTGGAACCCAAAGATGGCACCGTACATCTTCGGCCATCGAAACAAAATTCACATTATTAACCTCGAAAAGACAGTCGCAAACTATCAAGATGCGACCAAGTTTTTGCGTCAAGTCGCTGCCAAGGGCGGAAATGTTTTGTTTGTTGGTACCAAGCGTGCAGCGCGTGAACTGGTCGCTGCTGAAGCCCAGCGCGCTGGTATGCCGTTTGTTGACAGCCGTTGGCTTGGTGGCATGCTCACAAACTTCAAAACCGTCAAGAGCTCGATCAAGCGCTTGAAAGATATGGAAGTCATGGTTGCTGAAGGCGGTACTGAGCGCATGACAAAGAAAGAAGGTCTGATGTTCCAGCGCGAACTCGACAAACTCAATAAGTCGATTGGCGGCATTAAAGACATGAACGGTTTGCCAAGCGCAATCTTCATGATCGACGTCGGCTACCACAAGATTGCAGTTGCAGAAGCAAACGCACTGGGTATTCCAGTCGTTGCCGTGGTGGATACTAACCACTCACCAGACGGCATCGATTACATCATTCCAGGTAATGATGACTCGGCTAAGGCTATCGCTTTGTACGCAAAAGGTGTGGCTGATGCAGTGTTGGCTGGTCGTACCGATAACGTCAATGGTTTGGTCGAAGAAATCGCCCAGGGCGAAGAGTTCATCGAAGTCGATCAGGCAAAAGCCTAATTAATCTGGAGCATGTATGGCTGATATTACCGCCGCAATGGTTAAAGAACTGCGCGAAAAGACTGACGCGCCAATGATGGAATGTAAGAAAGCCTTAACTGAGGCTGCTGGCGATATGGTTCGCGCCGAGGAAATCTTGCGCGTCAAGCTTGGCAGCAAGGCAAGCAAAGCAGCGAGTCGCGTTACCGCTGAGGGCTTGATTGGTCTGTATATTTCCCCCGATGCGAAGCAAGGCGCAGTTGTTGAAGTGAACTGCGAAACAGACTTCGTTGCAAAGAATGATGATTTTGTTGCATTTGTTGGCAACATCGCCAAACTCGTTGCAACCTCGCCTATTTCTGATGTTGCCGCCTTGTCCACGACTGCCTTCGGTGATGGTACGGTTGACTCCGTACGCACAGCACTGATTGGCAAAATTGGTGAAAACATCTCGATTCGTCGTTTCCAGCGCTACAACACGGCAAACAAACTAGCCAGCTACGTGCACAGTGGCAAGATTGGTGTGCTAGTGGACTTCGCTGGTCCGGATGAAGTTGGCAAAGATTTAGCAATGCACATCGCTGCGACTAAGCCACGCGCTGTAGACGAAACAGGTGTGTCTGAGGCGGACAAGGAAGCTGAACGTTCAGTGGCCCGTCAAAAGGCTGCGGAGTCTGGCAAGCCAGCTGAGATCGTTGAAAAAATGGTCGAAGGCTCGGTTCAAAAGTTCCTCAAGGAAGTGGCGTTGCTTTCCCAGCCATTCGTTAAAAACGACAAGCAGTCTGTCGCTCAGATGCTGAAAGAAAAAAGCGCATCGATCGCCGGTTTCTCTTTGTTCGTCGTCGGCGAGGGTATCGAGAAGAAAACAAGCGACTTTGCTGCAGAAGTCGCTGCCGCTGCTGCCGGAAACGCATAATTTTGTACCTGAAGCCGGGCGGCGCAGCAATGCCCCGCCCGGCTTTCGTTTACACTTTTGTTCGTGATTAATACCCCGGAAAATAACGCATATGACCAGCAGAATGCATAAACGAGTCCTCCTCAAACTGTCTGGCGAAGCGCTCATGGGTGATGATGCCTTTGGCATCAACCGCGCAACGATTATGCGGATGACCGATGAGGTTGCCGAAGTCGTTGCCATGGGTGTGCAGTTGGCAATCGTCATTGGCGGTGGCAACATCTTTCGCGGTGTTGCACCAGGCGCGCAGGGCATGGATCGTGCTACAGCGGACTACATGGGTATGATGGCGACGGTGATGAACGCCCTAGCGCTCCAGGACGCACTGAAGCACAGAGGCGTAGATGCCCGCGTGCAGTCTGCCCTGAATATTGAGCAGGTTGTTGAGCCCTACATTCGTCCCAAGGCCCTGCGATACCTCGAAGAAGGTAAGGTTGTGATCTTTGCTGCGGGTACCGGTAATCCATTTTTTACGACGGACACTGCTGCAGCTTTGCGCGGCGCTGAAATCGGTGCTGAGATCGTCCTCAAAGCAACGAAGGTTGACGGTATCTACACGGCTGACCCGAAGAAGGATCCCGCTGCAACGCGCTATGCGCGCATTAGTTTCGACGAAGTCATCATGCGTCGTCTCGAAGTGATGGATGCGACGGCCTTCGCGTTGTGTCGTGATCAAAAATTACCTATCAAGGTGTTTTCAATTAATAAGGTCGGTGCACTCAAGCGTGCCGTAAGTGGTGAGGACGAGGGTACGCTCGTTCACGTCTAGAAGGAAAAATCATGAGTACAGCTGAAGTACAAAAATCTGCCGAATCCCGCATGGGGAAGTCTCTTGAGACGCTGAAAAGCAATCTTGCGAAAATTCGCACGGGGCGCGCGCATACAGGCATTCTTGACCACATTCAGGTGGAGTACTACGGCTCGCCTGTGCCGATTTCTCAGGTGGCCAACGTGACCCTGCTGGACGCACGTACGATTAATGTGCAGGTTTGGGAAAAGAACCTTGGCGCGACAGTTGAAAAGGCGATTCGTGATTCGGATTTGGGACTCAATCCAATCGGTATGGGTGATAGTATCCGTGTTCCGATGCCAGCCCTGACAGAAGAGCGTCGACGCGATCTCAATAAAGTCGTTAAATCCGAGGGCGAAGACGCAAAGATTGCTGTACGCAATTTGCGCCGTGATGCAAACGATAGTTTTAAAAAACTTGTGAAAGACAAAGTCATTTCCGAAGATGATGAGCGTCGTGCGCAAGACATCGTACAAAAGTTAACCGATCGTTGCGTGACCGAAATTGACAAATTGGTCGCCCAGAAAGAAGCAGAGATCATGACGGTTTAAACCGTCTTGTTTATGGCGATCAGCTCAACTAAAGCCGTCCCGAACACTTCGGCGACCCCAGAGCACGTTGCGATCATTATGGATGGCAACGGGCGTTGGGCTTCGCAACGCTTTCTTCCCCGCACAGCCGGTCATGCAAAAGGGGTGCAATCGGTTCGCCGAGCGGTAGAGACCTGCGGCAATGCCGGTGTGCGCTACCTGACGTTGTTTGCCTTCAGCTCAGAGAACTGGCGACGACCCGCGGATGAGGTGTCGTTATTGATGCGCTTGTTCGTTCAGGCGCTTGAACGAGAAGTATCAAGATTGCAAGAGCAGGGCGTGCGACTGCGCGTCGTGGGGGACCTCAGTCCGTTCGAGCCAAAATTACAAGAACTGATTTTTCAGGCGCAGGACAGCACGGCAAAAAATGATGCACTACACCTGACGATTGCCGCGAACTATGGCGGGCGGTGGGATATCTTGCAAGCCACACGCCGCATGCTGTCCGAACATCCTGAGTTGGCTGCTCACCCGGAGCAATTGGATGAGCAACTGCTTTCCAATTATCTTTCGATGCCTTGGGCCCCAGAGCCCGATCTCTTCATTCGTACCGGCGGTGAGCAACGTATTTCAAATTTCTTGATTTGGCAGTTGGCTTATACAGAGTTGTTTTTTACCGATTGTTACTGGCCCGACTTTGGCGAAACAGAGCTGCGTCAGGCCTTTGAGTGGTACAGCACGCGCGAGCGACGGTTTGGTCGAACCAGCGCCCAGGTACACGGCTCCGCGAAGACCTAGACCATGCTCGGACAACGCGTCATCACCGCCGTGGTACTGCTTTGCCTCATGGCTGCGTTGCTGAGTATTCCATCCCATTGGCCTTTCCTGATTTTTTTGTCTTTGACCTGCGGACTCGCGGCGTGGGAATGGAGTCGTTTGCTTTGGGGACGAGGCACTCAGATTCCTATGGTTATCGGTTTGCTTTTGTTTAGTTTGACAATTGTGCAGGCCTGGCTTTGGATGCAATCGGGGTCTGATAATCAACATTTGTTGTTGTGGTCGTCCTTTATAAGTGTTTGTGCCTGGTGCGTTTTTGTCAGCGCAGCGTTATTTCGTGCTCAAACGCAAGTCCGTCAGGGCGCAGTGGTCTGGACGCTATTTGCGTTGATCACGCTTTTTGCGACCTGGGCAGGCTTGGCGTGGCTCTTCCTGCACAAAGGCGCCCAGTTCATTTTGTCGATGTTGGCTGTAATTTGGATTGCAGACATCTTTGCATATTTTGCAGGTCGAGCGATTGGACGCAATAAACTTGCTCCGCGTATCAGCCCCGGAAAGACGATCGAAGGGGCCTTGGCGGGCGTTCTTGGCGTCGTTGCATGGGTAGTCATTAGCGCTCTATTTATGCCCAAAAGTTTCGGCTTTGAGCTAGTCCAGCGCTGGGGTTGGTCTGTGGCTGTGATCCTCGCTGTTTTGTTGGCCGTGTTTTCGATTTGTGGGGATTTATTCGAGTCACTGCTCAAACGACGTGCGGCCATGAAGGACTCGAGCGCCTTGCTTCCCGGTCATGGTGGTGTGTATGACCGGATTGACGCAGTCGTAGCCGTTGTCCCCTTGAGCTTTATTTTGCTTGGGAATCTGCCGTGGTAGCGCGCGTAACGGTATTGGGCTCAACGGGCTCCATCGGCCAAAGCACGTTAGATGTGCTGGCTCGACACCCAGACAAGTATGCGGTCCATGCGCTGTCCGCCTATTCGCGGATAGAGCTACTCGTTAGTCAGGCACGTGCAACAGCGGCGAGCGTTGTTGTGGTGCCAACGGACGCGTCCGCACAAGAGTTTCGTCGCTTATGGGGCGCGGGTGCGCCCTCACCAGAACTAAGAGTTGGTCCGAAGGCCTTGGCAGAAACTGCCGGCGATGATCAGAGTCAGATCGTGATGGCCGCGATTGTTGGTGCGGCAGGACTACCTGCTGCCTTTGCCGCTGCGCAGGCGGGTAAACGCGTTTTGTTGGCCAATAAAGAAGCGCTCGTTGCTGCCGGTTCGTTGTTTATGGCGGCCGTGCAAAAAAGTGGTGCGGAGCTACTGCCGATTGATAGTGAGCACAACGCCATATTTCAGTGTTTGCCTCATCACGGAAGAGCGAGCGCACCGACGCAGCCTGCCGCTGGTGTACGAAGACTTATTCTGACGGCCTCCGGTGGACCCTTTCGAGCGCGGAAATGGAGTGAGCTGCATGCCGTGACACCTGATGAGGCCTGTGCACACCCGAACTGGAGTATGGGGCGCAAGATTTCCGTTGATTCGGCGACGATGCTCAATAAAGGGCTCGAAGTGATTGAGGCACACTGGCTGTTTGCGATGCCGCCAGAGCGGATTAGTGTCGAGATTCATCCGCAAAGCGTTGTGCATTCGATGGTGGAGTACGAAGACGGTTCGGTGGTTGCTCAGCTCGGTCAGCCCGATATGCGAACGCCAATCGCCTATGGTCTTGGATTTCCTGAACGGATCGCGTCTGGGGTCGGGATGTTGGATCTTGCCACGGCTGGTCGTCTAGATTTTTCTGAGCCTGATCTGGTGCAATTTCCTTGTTTGCGTCTGTCCTTCGAGGCTTTGCGCAGCGGGCAGGTTGCTTGTATTGCTTTGAACGCAGCAAATGAAATTGCGGTGGAAGCGTTTTTGTCGCACAAACTCACCTACACTCGGATACCATCAGTGATTGAGGGGGTCCTGACGCAGATGTCTCGATCTCAAGATGCCGCGATTAATGCGATTGCTGATGTCATTGACTTAGATCTTGAGGCCAGACGGCACGCGCAACAGATCGTCTCTTCTTACTCCCATTTAAGTTATCGGTTGGCTTAAATTATGCTCGTGACTGTATTGGCCTTTATTGTGACGCTTGGCGTCTTAATCACGTTCCATGAACTGGGGCACTATTGGGTCGCGCGGTGGTGTGGTGTCCGGGTCCTGCGCTTTTCGATCGGATTTGGTCGGGTCTTAATTAAACGCGTGGATC
>CAMCWG010000033.1 GCA_945882005.1 Bordetella parapertussis | reverse complement strand
GACCAAACAGGCGATAAGTGCCGTCCGTCTGCGGCTGTGCACGCGTCGTGACCATGGACAGATCTGAACCTGCTTGCGGCTCAGTTAGATTCATCGTACCCGTCCACTTTCCTGCAACGAGCGGTTCAACATAGGTTCGTTTTTGCTCCTCGGCTCCCGAGAGCAACAATGCCTCAATCACACCGTCAGTCAACATGGGGCACAAAGAAAACGCAACGTTTGCGGCGTACAGATTCTCAGTCGTTGCTGTCGCAAGCGCTTTAGGTAGGCCCTGTCCGCCCCACTGTTGCGGGTGCCGCAACCCTTGCCAACCACCTTGTGCGAAGTGTACGAAAGCTTGTTTAAAGGCATCGGGCATCGTGACAACACCATTCTTACAAACTGGAGGGTGGCAATCACCAATCCGATTTGTTGGTGCAACGACCTCTTCGGTGAATTTTGCGTTTTCTTCCAATACAGCATCGATCAAATCGAACTGTGCCTCCGCAAAAACAGGCAAAGCCAATAATTGCGGCAAGCCCGACAAGTGTTTAAACACAAACTGAAAATCTTCAAGCGGCGCGCGAAATGTCATATTTGATCAACCGAAGAGGTAAAAAAAATCCCGTCTAGATAGACGGGATTTTAATGCTACTGAGTCAGCATGCGCTCCTTAAAGGGTCGTCACTAACTCGGGGACAGCTTGGAACAAGTCCGCAACTAAGCCATAATCTGCCACGCCAAAAATAGGTGCTTCACCGTCTTTGTTGACCGCAACAATGACTTTAGAGTCTTTCATACCGGCCAAGTGCTGAATCGCACCAGAAATACCGATCGCAACATAGAGCTGTGGGGCCACGATCTTACCGGTTTGACCGACCTGCCAGTCATTTGGAGCATAGCCCGCATCGACCGCAGCACGCGAGGCACCAAGCGCAGCGCCAAGCTTATCCGCAAGTGGATCCAGAATCTTGAAGTTCTCAGCGCTGCCCATGCCACGACCACCGGACACGACCACTTTTGCACCGGCCAATTCGGGGCGATCACTTTTAGCGACTTCACGGCTTACGAAGGTTGATAGACCAGCACCTGCTGCTGCAGTCACCGCTTCAACCGCCCCGCTACCCGATTCAGCCACTGCGTCAAAACCAGTTGTACGCACCGTGATGACTTTCGTTGCGTCTGTCGACTGCACCGTTGCCACCGCGTTACCGGCATAAATTGCGCGCTGGAAGGTATCGGCTGAATCCACAGCTTGGATTTCAGAGATTTGCGCCACATCGAGACGCGCCGCAACGCGTGGTGCAACGTTTTTGCCCGAAGCTGTTGCGGCAAACAGAATATGGCTATAGCCCGAAGCCAACGCAAGCACCTGCTCAGCGACGTTCTCAGCCAAACCATCGGCCAAAGCGGGCGACTCAGCGAGCAAGACCTTCGAAACGCCAGCAAGCTTGGCAGCGTGGTCCGCTACCGCACGTGCATTGGCACCCGCAACCAATACGTGGATGTCTCCACCGATTTTGGTAGCAGCCGCCACAACGTTGTGTGTGGCGCCTTTGAGTTGAACATTATCGTGTTCAGCGATGACAAGTATCGACATAATCAAACCACCTTGGCTTCATTCTTGAGTTTATCAACCAGTGCCGCAACATCAGGCACTTTGACACCAGCGGAGCGACCTGCTGGCTCGCATACCTTGAGCGTCTTGAGCCGAGGCGAGACGTCAACGCCGAGTTCTTCAGGCGTGACTGTGTCGAGCTGCTTCTTCTTGGCTTTCATGATGTTTGGTAACGTCACGTAGCGCGGCTCATTCAAACGCAAATCTGTTGTGACAATCGCTGGCAATTTCAGATCAATGGTTTCGAGTCCACCATCGACTTCACGCGTGACACGCGCGATGCCGTCCAGCAATTCGATCTTGCTCGCAAACGTGGCCTGTGACCATCCCAATAACGCGGCCAACATCTGTCCGGTCTGGTTTGCATCATCATCAATGGCCTGCTTGCCCAAAATCATCAGCTGGGGTTGTTCTTTTTCGGCCAATACTTTCAGTAGTTTCGCCACGGCAAGCGGCTGAAGTTCAGCGTCTGTCTGCACCAGAATGCCACGATCGGCACCAATGGCCATTGCTGTACGCAACGTCTCTTGACACTGCGCAACACCGCATGACACTGCGACGACTTCCGTTGCAGAGCCTTTTTCTTTCAATCGTGTCGCTTCTTCGACCGCGATTTCATCGAAAGGATTCATCGACATTTTTACGTTTGCAATATCGACACCCGACTGGTCCGACTTGACGCGTACTTTGACGTTGTAGTCCACGACGCGTTTTACAGGCACAAGCACCTTCATCCAGCGATCTCCAGAGATAAAAACAGCTCGGTAAACTCCGATTCCTCTAGGATTTTACCGGATATGCGGAATCTACTCCGATAGCCCTAATGCGGCTGGGCTGGACGGGTATCATAAGCACATCACGACATAAGGGATATTTATGCTGCCGATGCATCGCCTCGCCTTTCTCGCCGGATGTGCAGTGCTTCTGGGTGCCTGTACCAGCCCTACCCGTCCGCCTGCGAACACACCTAGCAACACCAACAATACCCCGAGCGCCAACCCGACTAAGCCCGCCGAAACAGGCTCCATTCCCGGTCGGGCCACACCTGCTGGGGGCCATACCCTGGCCTCGCGACGGGCTGCGATCCAAAGCTTTGGCGTTGAGCTTGCCGCGACCCGCAAGCTATCAGAGCCAGCGGTCCTCGCACTGCTAGCAGATGCGCGTTATAGCGAAACAGTTATCCGAATTGTCACCCCTCCTGCGGTCGGGCAGCCCCGCGCGCCGCGCAGCTGGAAACAATACCGCGGGCGCTTTGTCGAGCCCATCCGTATCAACCAGGGTCGCGCTTTCATGGAGCAATACAGCACCGAGCTTAATCGGGCGGCTGAACGCTACGGTGTGCCCGCGAATATTATTGCCGCCATCATTGGCGTTGAGACGCTGTATGGCCGCAGCCAAGGTAACTTCCGTGCACTCGACGCATTGACATCGCTGGCCTTCGACTATCCCGACCCCAAACGGCCAGACCGCGCAGATCTGTTTCGCAACCAGTTGGCTGATTTAATTGAGCTCGACCTAACCGGCCGCCTCGATGCTCGGTCAATTAAGGCCTCTTATGCGGGTGCGATCGGCATCCCACAATTCATGCCCGGTAGCATCAAACGCTTTGCGGTAAGTGCAAGCGGTGCAGCCCAGATCAATCTATCGAGCAGTGTGCCCGATGCCATCATGTCGGTCGCAAACTTTTTAGTGGAGCATGGCTGGCAGCGTGGGTTGCCTGTCTTTGCGCCGGTGACGCTCCCTGCTTCGGCCGGCAAATTGGTCGACGGTGGGCTCAAGCCCACACTGGATTGGCCACAGCTTCGCGCCGCAGGAGCTCGCCCGGCTCCGGGGGCAAAAGAAGGTGCCTGGATGCGTGCAGCGCTTGGCGTGATTGATCTGCCGGAAGAGTCAGCAGGAACGGTCGAACTGCGCACCGCTACACCAAACTTCTTCACCATCACGCAATACAACCGAAGCTACTTTTATGCAGCCTCGGTTGCCGATCTCGCGGCTGAACTCGCTAAACCCTAGGCCGTTTGGTCGCGCTTAGACCTGCTCGTCAAACAAGCCGGTCGACAGGTACCTATCGCCACGGTCGCAAACAATAAACGCGATCGTGGCGTTTTTGGCCTGATGCGCCACCCGCAGGGCAGCAACTAAAGCACCTGCGGCAGAAACGCCCGCACAAATGCCTTCCTCTGCAGCAAGCCTGCGCGCCATCGCCTCAGCATCTTTCTGCTCAATCAGTTCAAACTGATCCACCAAGCTCGGATCGTAAATCGCGGGCAAATAGGCCTCTGGCCATTTCCGGATACCCGCAATTTGTGAACCTTCCGCAGGCTGAGCTCCTACAATTTTTATATCCGGATTTTTTAATTTTAGATAGCGACTAACGCCCATGATCGTGCCGGTCGTACCCATGGCACTGACAAAGTGCGTGATCTGGCCGTCCGTTTGATCCCAGAGCTCTGGACCTGTCGTTTTAAAGTGTGCAAGCGGGTTATCCGGGTTGGAGAACTGATCCAATACCTTACCTTGCCCTTCAGCCTGCATTTTGCTGGCGAGATCACGCGCATACTCCATGCCGCCTTGACTCGCAGACGTCAAAATAAGCTTTGCCCCATAGGCTGCCATGGACGCACGCCGTTCAACCGACAGGTTGTCCGGCATGATCAGGATCATTTTGTAGCCACGCATCGCCGCGGTCATTGCCAAGGCAATACCCGTATTGCCGCTCGTGGCTTCGATAAGGGTGTCGCCGGGCTTTATTTCACCCCGCGCCTCCGCCCCAAGAATCATGGACAAGGCGGGTCGATCTTTCACTGAGCCAGCGGGATTGTTACCCTCGAGTTTGCCGAGGACAATATTGCCGCGTTGGCTCGCAATGGCGCCCGGCAGACGCTGGAGCCGGACGAGTGGCGTCTGACCGACGGCATTTTCAACGGTAGGATAGGTTTTCATAGGATTAATCATACCGAAAATGCCTCGGTCGCAACCACGATTACTTAGGCTCCGGAGGGACTATCACTCCAGGCAACAACACAGGCATGACACCATCTCGGCTAGATTGATGCGAAGCCCTAAGACTAAAATCCTGGTGCGGTGCGCCTGCAGCTCGAGAAGCTTTATCTGCGGGACCAACCCGTAACCCCAAGCTCTGCAAAACCTTGATGCGCTGCGCACCCAAGCCACGCACACGATCGGATAAATCAGAGAGCGACTCAAACGCCCCTGCACGGGTACGTTCTTGGATAATCATCTGTGCAGTCCGCGGACCAATTCCACGTAGGCGCTCCAACTCTGCTACCGAGGCCACATTTACATCTAATGCATAGGCAGCAAAACCACTACTGAGACCGGCCCCGAGCCCTGCTGCCGCAACGGCAAACCGGCCGGCACGATACCGAAAGGGTCGAGTCGCGCGTCGAGCAGGTACGAGCGAATTCCATTCGCCAGGCAGGGTTTGTGCAATCGGCCGAGCGACGGGATCAACGAGAAAGGGATTCATAGCGCATCCTAGGGATAAACGATCAAACAAGACTCGACGTGAATCTTGTTTACGTTGCGCTATGTTGCGTGATCTGACTTTGCAATATGTGACATGTGAACAGCTCAAGCCATTCGGAGTTCACCTCTGTGCGTGCAGTGCCTGAACGTACTCCGTGACACCCGTCTGAACGTCGCGCATGGGTGCGGTGAAGCCCGCCTTACGCAAGGCAGTTACATCGGCCTGGGTGTAGCTTTGGTAGCGACCTTTAAGATCTTCAGGGAATTCCACATAGCGCAGCATGCCCTGCTTGACTAAGTCTTCAAGAGAAAGCGCTGGCTTGCCTTGCATGCCGCGCATTGCGTTCACGACAGCGCTCGCCACATCATTGAAAGGTTGGGCGCGACCTGTGCCGCAGTTAAAAATGCCAGACACTTTAGAGTGCTCGAGAAAGTGCAAATTGACATCAACCACATCATCTACTGAGATAAAGTCACGCATCTGTCCGCCATCTGCGTAGCCATCCCAGCCGCCGAATAATCGGACATGACCTTCGGCCTGGAATTGGTTCATATTGTGAAAAGCAACAGAGGCCATACGCCCCTTATGTTGTTCCTGTGGGCCGTAGACATTGAAGTAGCGCAAACCCACCACTTGCGCAGTAAGTGAGCTCATCCGGGCGCGCACCACCTGGTCGAATAAAAACTTTGAGTAACCGTAGACGTTCAAGGGACGCTCATTAGCGACATCCTCAACGTAAATCGGCCCGGCACCATAGACGGCAGCCGACGATGCATAAATGAAGGGAATCTTGTGCGACTGACAATACTCGAATAACTCAAGCGTTACCCGATAATTGTTGTCCATCATAAAGTGGCCATTGCGCTCAGTGGTATCCGAGCAAGCCCCTTGATGAAACACGGCACGCACGCCGGGCAAAAATCTTTCGAGCACGCCACGCCGAAAATCATCTTTGTGCATGTAGTCTGCAATTTGACCGCCAACCAGATTGACGAACTTGTCGCCGTCCGTCAAATCATCTACAGCAAGAATATTGGTGTGTCCGCGGCGGTTTAAACCGCGCACGATGTTACTGCCGACAAAACCGGCTGCGCCTGTTACAACAATCATGCGAGTTCTCCTGCCGTCACGATAGAGGTGCCTAACTTACCCACAACGATACCACCGGCCCGATTCGCCCAACGCATCGACTCAGCCCAAGGCACGCCCGCTGCGCGCATGACCGCCAAGGTTGCCAATACCGTATCGCCCGCACCCGACACGTCAAAAACCTCGTGCGCCTGTGCATCGACATGGTCACTGCCTGATTCCATACACAAGGTCATCCCTTGTTCAGAGCGCGTGACAAGTAGGGCTTCGAGTTCGAGCTCGGTACGCAGCGCTTGTGCACGTTCACTGAGCTCGGACTCAGTCTGCCACTGACCAACAGCCTGTTGCATTTCGCTACGGTTGGGCGTCACAAGCGTGGCACCGCGGTAGCGCTGGTAGTTGCTACCTTTTGGATCCACCAAAATTGGCAGCCGTTTTTCACGTGCCATGGCAATCAGTTTCTCAACCTGAGCCAAAGCGCCTTTTGCGTAGTCTGAAAACACAACCACATCGTGTTGCGCCAGTAGTGGAGCCACGCGTTCAGCCAACGATTCCAACAAGCTCGGTGTTGGTTTTTCTTCAAAGTCGATACGCAGTAGCTGCTGCTGACGCCCCAAGACACGCATTTTGAGTGTCGTCGGATGATGTGCATCAGCAACCAAATGCGCTTTGACACCTGCCTCACCTAACAGGATACTGACACGGGTTGCTGCCTCATCTTCCCCCACCAGGCCCACGAGTGTTACCTGCGCCCCTAAGGCGACAGCATTGCGCGCAACGTTCGCAGCGCCGCCCAGTCGGTCTTCGCGCTTGGCGACATGCACGACCGGCACAGGGGCTTCGGGTGAGATGCGCTCCACCTCACCGAACCAATAGCGGTCGAGCATGACATCACCCACCACGAGAACGCGTGCTTTTTCAATTGCTGCTTTTGGAAATGGCTTCATTCAATTTCTTCCAATCGTCGGGGCTTGTAGGTTTCCCAAGCATTGCAACCCGGACACTGCCAGTAATAGCGTCGCGCCTGAAAACCACAACTACGACAAACATAGCGGTCCAGTCGTTGCGTGTGGCGATTGATCAACGTACGCAACAAGGCCAAGTCCGCACCTGGCACGGCGACTTGCGTTGGCCCTGCACGCTTGCCCTCTTGCTCCGCTTGCGCAAGCTCAGCTTCTAAGAAGCGGTCCAAGCCCAACAGCGAGGGATAGTTCTGGAGCGACTTGCGTGCAAAGGCCCAAGCGCTCTCGGCACTTTGCTGTGCACGCATGGCGCGAAACACAACATTAAATAAATCAAGGGAAGGATATTGTGCATAATGCGCAAGTAGCAACGCTAAACCAGCAGCCGCGTCGTCCGAAGCCGTGTAATGCTCAAGCAAGTCTTGCGCAATTAAACCGGCGAACTCAGGGGACTGTTTTAGGATCGACTCTAAATGTTGCCGCTTCGCGACTCCGTCTTGCAAAGAGCCAGCGATCCCAGCGCGGATCATCGCTACACGCACCAAAGATGGCGATCCCGAGGTTACTTGTGCCGCGTCCGCAGCACGGACAGCCTGTGTCAAGGCATGTTGGGCTGCATGCACGTCCGCAGTCGGCTTAAGCGCGAGCGCAGCCTGAGCCTGTTCGCAGTAGTAATGCACGAGTTGTGGCACGGGTTCGTCTACCAACTTACGCAAACTATCCACCGCTTCGATCGCCCGCCCCCAATCATGCTCCGACTCATAAATACGAATCAGCGCACGTAAGGCCGGCAAGGCAAAAGAGGTTTGTTTGAGGACCGCAAAAGCTTCTTCCGCGCGGTCGAGCATCCCTGCTTTCAGGTAGTCCTGCGCAAGCTCATGTTGCGCATGCTCGCGCTGCGTAATGGGCAAGTCCGAGCGAAACAATAAGCTTTGATGCACTCGGATCGCACGCTCCATTTCTCCACGGCGCCTAAAGAGACTTCCCAAAGCGAAATGCAACTCAGTGGTTTCTGAATCAAGCTTGGCGACTTCGACAAAAGCGTCAATCGCACGATCGGGTTCTTCATTAAGAAGAAAATTAAGACCCTTGAAATAAGAGTCGGGCAGATTGCGCGTTTCAGACAGCATTTGCTTGATATCAAAGCGCGCAGCAAGCCAACCCAGGGCGAACAGCAACGGCACAAATATCAGCCACCAGGCTTCAAAATCCACGTGTCATTCCTAAAGCGATTAAATGAACATTACGCCGACACGCGTCAAAGCGGTGACATCGGCATCAGCAGTTCTGGGGGTGTCTGTGCACCACCATCAGGGTTAACAGCTGCCTGAATACGTTCAAGATCTTTACGTAAGCGCGCAAGCTCACGGCGACGACGCAAGGAGCCAGGCACAGTCAACAACAAGCCAAACACCGTACCCAAAATGAAGGTCGTTAACATCACCACGATCAGCGGCACACCTTGTATGACCCAATCGCCATAAAAAGTCACACCCACAGGATCTGTATTCTTAAGTGCAAATAGCAAGACGGCTAAAAACACGATCAAGCGCAAAGCCCAGACGATGTATTGCATAGCTGATGCTCCTTATATACAAAAGAAGATTGTAAGCGCCCTGCCGCTCGAGTTCATAAAAAAACCGCCATTTAGGCGGTTTTTCGATTCACAGCTTCCGGGACGGGCTGCTCATCTGCTAAATCAACGCGTTCTCGCAATTCTTTACCTGCCTTGAAGTGTGGCACTTGCTTACCCGGCACCAGCACTTGTTCACCAGACTTAGGATTGCGGCCCACACGCGGCGCACGCTCAGACAAAGAAAAGCTTCCAAAACCGCGAATCTCGATGCGTTGACCTTCGGCAAGCGCCTTGGTCATTGCATCAAGAACGGTCTTGACTGCGTAATCCGTGTCGCGTGCGGCCAGTTGGGAATAACGGACCGCAAGCGCTGCGATGAGCTCAGACTTAGTCACTGAAGTTATTCAGTGTCACGCGCCTGATCGAGCTTGGCCTTGAGCAACGCGCCCAAATTGGTTGTGCCCGATGAAGCGCTTGCTTCAGTCATACGCTGCATTGTGTCAGCAGTTTCAGCGTTGTCACGCGCCTTGATCGACAACTGAATCGAACGTGTTTTACGGTCGACGTTGATGATCATGGCTTCGACGTTATCGCCAACCTTGATAACTGTTGTCGCATCTTCGATACGGCCCGAAGCGATTTCGGATGCACGCAGGTAGCCCTCGACATCCAGTGACAAGGTCACTGTTGCGCCTTTGGCATCGACAGACTTCACTGTACCTGGAACCACTGCACCCTTATCGTACGTTCCCACGAAGTTGTTGAAGGGGTCGCCTTCAAGTTGCTTCACCCCAAGCGAAATACGCTCTTTGTCAGTATCGATGCCGAGTACAACTGCGTCGAGCTCATCGCCCTTCTTGAAGTTGCGCACAGCCTCTTCGCCAGTTTCGTTCCAGGACAAGTCCGAGAGGTGAACCAAGCCATCGATACCGCCTGCCAAACCAACAAACACGCCAAAGTCGGTGATCGACTTGATTGCGCCGCGAACTTTGTCGCCACGTTTGAAGTTTGCTGCGAATTCTTCCCATGGGTTCTGACGGCACTGCTTCATACCCAACGAAATACGGCGACGGTCTTCGTCGATCTCGAGAACCATGACCTCGACTTCTTCGCCGAGCGTCACAACCTTGCGTGGATCAACGTTCTTGTTGGTCCAATCCATTTCAGAGACGTGAACCAAACCTTCAATGCCGGCTTCAACTTCAACGAATGAACCGTAGTCGGTGAGGTTCGTGACCTTACCGAACAGACGCGTACCCTGTGGGTAACGACGTGCCAGACCTACCCATGGATCTTCGCCAAGTTGCTTGACGCCCAACGAAACACGGCTCTTCTCTTGATCGAACTTGAGCACTTTTGCTTCGACTTCCTGACCAACAGTCAGAACTTCCGAAGGGTGACGCACGCGACGCCATGCCATGTCGGTGATGTGCAGTAAGCCATCGATACCGCCGAGGTCAACGAATGCGCCGTAGTCAGTGATATTCTTGACCACGCCTTTGACGATCGAGCCTTCCTGCAGGTTCTCGAGGAGCTTCTGACGCTCTTCGCCCATGCTGGCTTCGAGCACAGCACGACGCGACAACACAACGTTGTTGCGCTTGCGGTCGAGTTTAATAACTTTGAACTCCATGGTCTTGCCTTCGAAAGGCGTTGTGTCCTTGACAGGACGCAAATCGACCAACGAGCCTGGCAAGAACGCGCGAATACCGGCAGTCATGACGGTCAGACCGCCCTTGACCTTGCCTGTAATCGTGCCAGTCACGAGTTCATTTTTGTCGAGCGACTGCTCGAGCGACAACCAAGCAGACAAACGCTTGGCGCGATCACGGGATAGCACGGTGTCGCCGTAGCCGTTTTCGAGCGAATCAATAGCCACCGACACAAAGTCGCCGGGTTTGACTTCGAGCTCGCCCTGATCGTTAAGGAATTCTTCGAGAGGAATCAGCGCTTCAGACTTGAGACCTGCATTCACGACCACAAAGTTGTGATCGATACGAACGACTTCGGCGGAAATGACCTCGCCGGATTTCATGTCCTGCTTTTGGATACTTTCTGCAAACAGCGCGGCAAAACTTTCGCCGGCTTGGGTTGAGGTTTGTTGAGTTGACATGTAGGAGGAGTCCAGATGGCCTTTGGGGCCGGTTACACACCCGATTTGGATGGAGTGGATAAAAACCTTGACCAAAGGTCAAGGATGCTTTGCACCGTTTGATCGATCGTCAGTGTTGACGAATCCACAACATGTGCGTCTTTTGCAGCGACAAGTGGCGCAACCGAGCGTTCGGTATCTCGGGCATCGCGGGCACGCATATCTGCAAGAAGGTCTTCTAGGTTAGCAGGAATTCCCTTTTCGATCAATTGCTTAGCACGTCGTTCGGCTCGTGCTTGCACATTGGCTATTAAAAATATCTTAATTTCTGCGTCCGGAAATACGATTGTTCCCATATCTCTGCCATCCGCGACCAGTCCCGGAGCTTGCCGAAAGGCGCGCTGACGGCCCAATAGGGCTGCGCGTAGCTTAGGATATGAGGCAAGACGTGACGCAAGGTTGCCAACATGCTCCTGGCGGATCAACTCGGATACGTCTCGACCGCCGAGCAAAACCTGATTCGGACGGAATTGGACGTCAAGGCGTGATGCAACGTCAGCAACCGCTGTTTCATCTATGGGGTCAATATCTTGTTGCTGCACCGCGAGCGCTGTAAGCCGATAAAGTGCCCCACTATCCAGCACTGCCCATCCAAGCGCCGATGCGACACGCTGCGCGACGGTACCTTTGCCTGAAGCGGTCGGCCCGTCTATTGTGATCACCGGAATTGTGCCGCTCATGAAATCAGTCCGCCGTAGACATCAAAGTAGGTCGGAAAGGTTTTGCTCACACAGCCTGGATCCAAAATCGTGACCCGGCTTTGACCAAACGCGGCAAGTGAAAAACACATCGCCATACGATGGTCGTCATAGGTATGAATACTTGCATCTCGCCAGCCACCCGCAGGAATCGGACACACCCGCAGCCAGTCTGGACCACTCTCAACCTGCGCACCGAGCTTGCGCAACTCAGTTTGCATGGCCTCGATACGATCGGTCTCTTTGACACGCCAGCTGCCAATATTGCGCAAAGTGCAAGGCCCATCGGCAAACAAGGCGAGCGCCGCAGCGGTCATGGCCGCATCTGGAATCAAATTAAAGTCAGTATCGAAGGCTTTGAGCCTTTCTCCGCGAGCAACCTGAATCCCGGTAACTTCGATCGAAGCGGCATCGCGCTTGACCTGGGCACCCATCGCCTGCACGGTATCGGCAAATGCGACATCGCCCTGGATGCTTTGCGCCCCTACCCCGACAATTTTGACGGGACCACCACCGATCGCACCAAGAGCCAAAAAGTAAGAAGCAGACGAAGCATCGCCTTCTACATAAATGTGTTCGGGCGAACAATAAGCAGCACCCACCGGAACCACGAACTGCTGCCAACCATGGCGCTGCACTGTCACACCAAAGCGCGCCATCAAATTGAGCGTAATGTCGATATAGGGCTTAGAGATCAGCTCGCCGACAACATCAATGACCAACGCTTTGCCGGAGCGCGCAACAGCCAGCGGCGCTGCCATCAACACGGCCGTTAAAAACTGACTGGATACTGAGCCTTGCACGGCAACACGATCTGAGAGCGCACCAGACGGTTGAATTTGTAGAGGTGGGTAACCCTCTTGTCCAAGGTAGTTAACACGCGCACCCATTCCACGCAGGCCATCGACTAAATCGCCAATCGGGCGTTCGTGCATACGAGGCACACCAGACAGGGAGTAATACCCGCCCATCATGGCGAGCGCCGCAGTCAAGGGTCGAATCGCTGTCCCTGCGTTCCCCATATAGAGCTCGGCGCGCTCTACAGGAAAACGCGACACACCATGTACCGTAACAGAGTCAGGTGCGTGTGTCGTCATTTTTACGCCAAGCGCAGCCAAGGCCGTCAGCATGACGTGCGTGTCGTCCGATTGCAGCAAGCCGTCTATGCGTGTCGCACCAGCCGCCAACGCAGATAAGAGTAATACGCGATTCGAGATACTTTTTGAGCCCGGTAAATTTACGGTGCCACGCGCTGCGACAGCGGGACGTAACGCTAGGCTAGACACACTACTCATTTAGAGCCACCAGGCCAGTCTGCGCGCGCTTGAGCAGCACGCGCAAGCATATCCTCAAGCCAAACGGCATCGTGATCACGTAGGGCATGCTCAGCGCGGTCCATCACCTGACGCAGACTCGCGATCTCAGCAAGTAACGCATCCCGGTTCGCCATGAAGATATCGCGCCACATCTCTGGCGAGCCCTGGGCAACACGCGTAAAGTCCCTGAAGCCAGTCCCTGCAGTTTCTAGCTTTAAGACCGCGTCGTCACCCGAGGTGATGTATTGCATAAAGAGCGCAGCGACCCAATGCGGCAAATGGCTCACTGCCGCAACAGCGCCATCGTGTTGACTCGGATCGATACAAACAACATTAGCTCCGCAATGCTGCCAAGCTGCCTGAACCGTCGCAATGTCTAGTGGATGATTTTCAACGAGCGGCGTGAGCATGACGCGACGCCCTGTGTAGAGATCCGGATTAGCTGCCTGTGGTCCTTTTTCGTGCGAACCCGCCATCGGGTGCCCTGGCACAAACTGTGCGATGCGCGAACCCAAGCCCGAGCGTGCAGCTTCAATCACATTGCGCTTAGTGCTACCACCATCCGTAACGATCGTCTTAGCACCCAAGTGCGGAGCAATCTCAGAAAAAATCGCTTCGAATGCGCCCACGGGTGCCGCGATAAAAATCAAATCAGCACGTGCTGCAGCCTCTTTAAGCGTCACAGCCTCATCAATCAAACCTAACTCGACTGCTTGCGCAAGCGTTTCAGGACGCCGTCCTGCACCCAGGACTCGTCCCACGCGACCAGCACGCCGCAACGCAGCAGCAAAAGACCCGCCGATTAAACCGACGCCGATTACAGCCAACGTGCCAATTTTTAGCGTAGTCATATTGTTACGTCGCCGTTTTCAGTACCGCCGTCAACGCATCGATAAAGGTCTGATTCTCATGGGGCAGACCAATCGAGACGCGTAACCATTCTGGCAGGCCATCACCCGCAACGGGGCGCACGATGACGCCACGCTTGAGCAACTCGAGATTAATACGTGCCGCCTCACCCACCTTGACTAGAACGAAATTGGCGTAACTGGGGACAAACTGCAAGCCAAGTTTTTCAAAGGCCTTCTGCAGTTGCTCCTTCCCATCGCGGTTCACCGCAAAACTTTTTGTCAAAAATTCTTTGTCGTTTAACGCTGCAATTGCAGCGGCTTGCGCCAACGAGTTCACGTTGAAAGGCTGTCGAACACGATTCAGCAAATCTGTGAGGGCAGGCTGTGCCATCGCAAATCCAACACGTAAACCGGCCAGGCCATAAGCTTTTGAGAAACTACGCGACACAATCAGATTGGGGTAACGCTTGACGAGCGCCACGCCGTCAACGCGCAAAGCGGGCTCCAGGAACTCGTTGTAGGCCTCATCCAAAACAACCGTGACGCGCGTACCATGACGCGCGGCTAAGCCCGCCAAGAAGGTTTCGATTGCCTCAATCGACAAGTACGTTCCCGTCGGATTATTCGGGTTCGCCACATACACTATTTTTGTCTCAGACGTGATGGCCTCGAGCATCGCTGGCAAGTCATGTCCATAGTCTTTTGCCGGTACGACAATATGTTTGGCGCCTCGAGCCTGTGTCGCCAAACGGTAAACCACAAACGCAAATTGCGAGTACACCACCGCACTGCCCGGCTCAATCAAGGCAGAGGCGACAAGTTCAAGAATGTCGTTCGAACCATTGCCAAGCGTCAGCCATGCTTGGTCTACACCGAAGCGCTGCGAAATCGCTTTCTTTAAATCAAAGCCAGCAGGATCCGGATATCGACCAAGATTGGCAACGGCAGCATTTAACGCCTGCTTTGCAGACTCTGGCATACCCAAAGGATTTTCATTCGAAGCAAGCTTGACGATCTTTGAGGCGTCTAGACCAAACTCGCGCGCGAGTTCTTCAATAGGCTTGCCAGCTTGATATGGAGCGATCGCAGCAATGTGTGCGGGCGCGCTTAAGACGGAATCTTTTGCAGACATAAGGAAAGCACCAACAAAGTGAGGTCAAATAAAAAGGACTTATGACTGCGAGGGATAAGAACCCAGCAGTTTGAAAAACGCGCAATGCGAGGCAAGCACAGCGAGCGCTTTTTTTACACGCTCATCGTGCGCATGTCCTTCAACATCCACATAGAAATAGTATTCCCACTGGCCATTGCGGGCCGGGCGGGACTCAAAGCGCGTCATTGACACGCCATGCTCAGACAAGGGTGCGAGCATTTGATAGACCGCCCCCGCCCGGTTCGGCACGGCGAGGATCAAACTGGTCTTATCCTGACCACTCGGCAAGTTCTCAATGTGTCCGATTGCCAAAAAGCGCGTACGGTTCTGCGAATCGTCTTGTATCCCCTGCGCAACAACCTTGAGGCCCCAGGCCTGCGCCGCGATGTCGCTCGCAATTGCGGCACAACTTGGATCAAGCGACGCGAGACGTGCGGCTTCGGAATTGCTTGAAACAGATCCACGGGGGATCCCAGGGTACTCACGATTCAGCCAATCTTGGCATTGTGCAAGTGCCTGCGGATGCGCCATGATTTTGGTGATGTTGTTCATATCACCTGATTTAGATAACAAGCAATGGCGAATCAACAAAGAACGCTCACCCAGTATTTTGACCGGCGAACCCAACAACAAATCAAGGCTACGGTTGACCGCACCTTCAGTCGAGTTTTCAACCGGCACCATACCCACTTGCGCCGCACCGCCTTCAACCGAGCGGAACACCTCATCAAAC